>CAMBQQ010000065.1 GCA_945870035.1 Rhizobium sp. Q54
GCATCGTTACGTGCTGCTTTACAACCAGCAGCTTCCGCAATCAGCCTTGGGCAGCAAGACACCCTTGCAGGCCATGAAGGACTGGCATAGCCTGAAACCGGAGTTGTTCAGAAAACAGCCATATCACCTACCGGGATGTGACACCTACGGCAAGGCCAATCCCGGCAAGCTGACCTTCGGCGCCGGTTCGTCGTCGTCGCGTATGTCGGCGGAGCTTTTGAAAACCATGGCCGGCATCGACATGCTGCATGTGCCTTACAAGAGCAATCCGCAGGCGGTGACCGATCTGCTCGGCGGGCAGATTTCGGTTTTCTTCGGCGATGTGTCGACTGCGATCCCGCCCATGAGCGCCGGCAAGCTTAAGGGTTTCGGCGTGTCGGGACTCAAGCGCTCGGCGCTCGTGCCGGACCTGCCGACGCTCGATGAATCCGGTCTGAAGGGCTACGAACTGACCGCGTGGTTCGCCGCCTATGCGCCGGCGAAGACGCCGAAGCCGATCATCGACAAGCTCAACGCGGCGTTCCGCGCCGCGCTCACCGACAAGGACGTCGCTGGCAAGCTGCTCAAAGTCGGCATCGAACCGGCCACGAGCACGCCGGAAGAGCTCAAGGCCTTCCAGGCGGCCGAAACCGTGAAGTGGAAAAAGATCGCCGCCGACGCCAAGATCGAGCCGCAGTAGCGCCTCGGGCGGCATAAAGAAAAAAGCCCGGCGGTCGAGCGCCGGGCTTTATTTTTTCAGGTCCGGAGAAGCGTTACTTCCACTCGACCTTCTTGATCTCGTAGCCCTTGGCGCCGCCGGGCGCGTTGACCTCGACGACCGCGCCCTTGACCTTGCCGATCAGCGCCTTGGCGAGCGGCGAGGTGATCGAGATGCGGCCCTTCCTGGCGTCGGCCTCCGGCTCGCCGACGATCTGCCACACCTTCTTCTCATCGGTGTCTTCGTCGACCAGCGTGACGGTGGCGCCGAAGGTGATGGTGTCGCCGGACAGTTTCGACACGTCGATGATCTCGGCGCGCGCCAGCTTGTCCTGCAACTCGTCGATGCGGCCTTCGTTGAGCGACTGCTGCTCCTTGGCGGCGTGATACTCAGCGTTCTCCGACAGGTCGCCATGCGAGCGCGCCTCGGTGATCTGCTGAATGATGCGCGGCCGTTCCACGCTCTGGCAGTGCTTGAGTTCTTCCTCGAGCACGGTATAGCCGGCGGCCGTCATCGGAATCTTGTCTACCATCGTCTTTCTCCTCCTGGCGGGCGCTGGATCAACTCAGGTTGCGTCGTAACGCCGCCAAGCCCTTCCTCTTTTAAAACCCGTCTATCCCATCGAAATTCGACTCCGGCCATGGGTTGCCCCATCCCGGAGTCATGTGAATTGCGCAAATCCCAACGCGCGCCACCCTTGCGGGTTCAAGCCATTCGGCCCGAAAAGCCTGCCTAGACTTTGCCGGGGAAGTAGCTTTGCAGCGCGCGCACCTCGAGGTCGCCCCCGAGATAGGCTTTTATGCCCTGCGCCGCCGCGACGGCACCCGAAAGAGTGGTGTAGTATGGCACTTTATGCAAGAGGGCGGCGTTGCGAAGCGAACGGCTGTCGGCCAAAGCCGCGGCGCCGTCGGTGGTATTGAAAACCAGCTGAACACCGCCGTTTTTGATGGCGTCGACGATATGCGGGCGGCCTTCCAGCACTTTATTGATCTTGGCGGCTGCGACACCGTGTTCCGCCAGATAGCGCTGGGTGCCCGATGTGGCGATACATTTGAAGCCGAGCGAGACCAGGAGCTTGATCGACGGCAGGATGCGCTCCTTGTCGGCGTCGCGCACCGAGACGAACACGGTGCCGGCGCGTGGCAGGTTGGTGCCGCCGCCGATCTGGCTCTTGGCGAAGGCGGTCTCGAACGTCATGTCGATGCCCATCACCTCGCCGGTCGATTTCATTTCCGGGCCGAGCACGGTGTCGACACCGGGGAAGCGCGCGAACGGGAACACCGCTTCCTTGACGGCGCGGTGGCTATACACCGGCGGCTTGAGCTTGAAACTGGCGAGACTCTCGCCGGCCATCACGCGCGAGGCGATCTTGGCCACCGGCAGGCCGATCACCTTGGCGACGAAGGGCACGGTGCGCGAGGCGCGCGGGTTCACTTCCAGCACATAGATGTCGCCGTCCTTGATGGCGTATTGCACGTTCATCAGGCCGCCGACATTGAGCGCCAGAGCGAGTTCGCGGGTCTGCCGTTCCAGCTCAGTGATGGTTTCCTTACTCAGCGAATGCGGCGGCAGCGCGCAGGCTGAGTCGCCGGAGTGAATGCCGGCTTCCTCGATGTGTTCCATGATGCCGGCAATGAAGGTGTCCTTGCCGTCGGCGAGACAATCGACGTCCACTTCAACGGCGTCGGAGAGATAGGAGTCGATCAGCAGCGGACTCTTCTTCGACACGATCAGTTCGGAGGGACGATCGAGCGTCGCGGCGAGGCGCGCGACGTAGCGCTCGAGATGCGCTGAGTCGCGCACGATCTCCATGCCGCGGCCGCCGAGCACATTCGACGGCCGGATGACGACCGGATAGCCGATCTTGTCGGCGATCTCGCGCACCGCCGCCGGCGAGGTGGCGATGCCGTTGGCCGGCTGGCGGATCTTGAGCTTCTCCAGCAATTTCTTGAAGCGGTCGCGGTCTTCGGCGAGGTCGATCGCATCCGGCGACGTGCCGAGGATCGGCACCTTGGCTTTTTCCAGCGCGTCGGCGAGCTTCAGCGGCGTCTGGCCGCCGAACTGGACGATCACGCCATGCAACGTGCCGTTCGAGCGTTCGGTTTCGATGATTTCCAGCACGTCTTCCGGCGTCAGCGGCTCGAAATACAGCCGATCCGACGTGTCGTAATCGGTCGACACGGTTTCTGGATTGCAATTGACCATGATGGTCTCGTAGCCGGCGTCCTTAAGCGCGAAGCAGGCATGGCAGCAGCAATAATCGAACTCGATGCCCTGGCCGATGCGGTTTGGGCCGCCGCCGAGAATGACGACTTTCTTCTTGTCGGACGGCCGCGCCTCGTCGGCCATGCTGCCTGCGAAGGACTGCTCGTAGGTCGAATACATATAGGCCGTCGGCGAAGCGAATTCGGCGGCGCATGTATCGATGCGCTTGTAAACCGGGCGCACGCCGAGCTTGCGGCGCGCCGCCATCACGGCGTCGGCGTCGCCGCCGGTGAGCTTGGCCATGCGCTTGTCGGAAAAGCCCATCGCCTTGAGGCGGCGGAACGGCCCGGCCGTTGTCGGCAAGCCCTTGGCCGTAATCTCGGCTTCGCAGTCGATGATGCCGCGGATTTCCTTGAGGAACCACGGATCGATCTTGCAGGCATTATGAATGAGTTCGTCGCTGGCGCCGAGACGCATCGCCTGCGCCACCTTGAGCAGGCGGTCGGGAGTCGGTGTGCCGAGCGCGGCGCGGATGGCCGATTTGTTGTCGGCGTCGTCGACGCTCTTCTGCGCGTCGTAACCCTCGATGGCGATCTCGTCGAGGCCGGTCAGGCCGGTCTCCAGCGAGCGCAAGGCCTTCTGCAAGCTTTCCTGAAAGGTGCGGCCGATCGCCATGGCTTCGCCGACCGACTTCATCGACGTCGTCAAGACGTTCGAGGCGCCGGGAAATTTCTCGAAGGCGAACCGCGGAATCTTGGTGACGACATAGTCGATGGTCGGCTCGAACGAGGCCGGCGTGGCGCCGCCGGTAATATCATTGGCGATTTCGTCGAGCGTATAGCCGACGGCAAGCTTGGCCGCGACGCGGGCAATCGGAAAGCCGGTCGCCTTCGAGGCCAAGGCCGAGGAGCGCGACACGCGCGGGTTCATTTCAATGACGATGAGACGGCCGTCGGCCGGATTGACGGCGAACTGCACATTCGAGCCGCCGGTTTCGACGCCGATTTCGCGCAGCACCGCCAATGAAGCATCGCGCATCATCTGGTATTCTTTGTCGGTCAGCGTCAGGGCGGGAGCGACCGTCATCGAGTCGCCGGTATGCACGCCCATTGGGTCGATGTTCTCGATCGAGCAGATGATGATGCAATTGTCGTTCTTGTCGCGCACCACCTCCATCTCGTACTCTTTCCAGCCGAGCACGGATTCCTCGATCAGCACTTCATCGGTCGGCGAGGCGTCGATGCCGCCTTCGACGATGTCGATGAATTCCGCTTTGTTGTAGGCGATGCCGCCGCCGGTGCCGCCCATGGTGAACGAGGGGCGGATGATCGCGGGAAGGCCGATGTCGTCGAGCGCTTCCAGCGCCTGCGACAAGGTCTTGACGTGGTGCGAGCGCGGCGTTTCCAGACCGATCTTGGTCATGGCGTTGCGGAACAGCTCGCGGTCTTCCGCCTTGTCGATGGCCTCGGCGGTGGCGCCGATCATCTGCACGTCGTATTTTTCGAGCGTGCCCATTTTCTTGAGCGACAGCGCGCAGTTCAGCGCGGTCTGGCCGCCCATGGTCGGCAGCAGCGCGAAGCCGCCGGGAATGGCGTGGCGTTCCTTGGCGATGATCTTGGTGACGATCTCCGGCGTGATCGGCTCGATATAGGTGGCGTCGGCGAGATCGGGGTCGGTCATGATCGTCGCGGGATTGGAATTGACCAGGACGACCCGGTAGCCCTCTTCCTTCAGCGCCTTGCAGGCTTGCGTGCCGGAATAATCGAATTCGCAGGCCTGGCCGATAACGATCGGGCCGGCGCCGATGATCATGACGGTGGTGATGTCAGTGCGTTTGGGCATTGGACTCCGGAATTCGGCGCAAAAAAAGGGCGCGCTTGCGCGCGCTCCCCCGGATCGCGACGGGGCGTGAACCCCGGGCGCATGGGGTGCTTAGACCATTCCGGCGGGGGTGGGAAGGGTCGCCCGCCGTCTTGTCACAGCAACTTGGGCGCCCCTGACGAAACTTTGCCCGCGGCCCGCCGTTGTTCTTGCAAAGGACCAATAATGGGCTTGATAAACGGGGCTTTCCGCGCCTTGCGGCGCAGCGACAAACCGGCACTGGTGAGCGCGGTGGCGCTGGTCGCGACCTTTGCCGCCGCGCGCGTGCTGGAGGAGGCGCACGGCGAGAAGCCCGCGCCGGCCGCGACGCGTCCCATGCCGGTCCGCCGCGGCTGGGCCTTCTGGAAGAATGTCCTCTACCGGACCTATGAGCAGATCAATGAGGACCGCCTGTTGGCGCTCGCCGCCGGCGTCGTCTTCTACGGTCTGCTCGCCATCTTTCCGGCGATCACCGCGCTGGTATCGAGCTACGCGCTGTTCGCCAAGCCATCGACCATCAACAGCCATCTGGCGCTGATTTCTGGTCTGATGCCGCAGAGCGCCTACGCGATCATCGATGAGCAGGTTACGAGGATCGTCACGCGAGCCACTGGCGACCTGTCTCTGGCGTTCTTCTCCGGCCTCGGTCTTGCGCTGTGGAGCTCCAATGCCGGGATCAAGGCGATCATCGACGCGCTCAACATCGTGTATGGCGTGAGGGAGCGCCGCTCCTTCATCAAGCTCAATCTGGTTTCGTTGGCCTTCACGGTCAGCGCGCTCATTGGGCTGCTGCTAGCCTTCGCCGGCATCGTCGTTCTGCCAGTGGTGCTGTCCTATCTGTCGCTTTACGGCTACGAGGCTACGTTTCTGCCCCTGCTGCGCTGGCCCGCGCTGCTTGTCGTACTGATGCTGGGCTTGGCTCTGCTGTATCGCTTCGGCCCCAACCGCGACCACGCCCGCTGGCAGTTGGTCAGCGTCGGGGCGTTGTTTTCGGCCATCGCATGGCTCGGCGGCTCTTCGCTGCTGTCGTGGTATCTCGGCAACTTCGCCGATTATGACGCTACTTACGGCTCGCTGGGCGCCGGCATCGGCTTGATGATGTGGCTGTGGATGACCGCGATTGTCATTCTGGTCGGCGCTGAGTTGAATTCGGAAATCGATGCGGCGCTGCGCGGCGGGCCAGGCGCCAAGGAAGACGGCATCGGTCGCGCCTAGCCCCCGGTGCGTTGATACCCGCGCGCCGCGTGCGCGTCATTGTCGCAGCGGCGAGACTGGGGATTGCACTGCCAAAGACGTTGTTGAGTATCGGGCATTCCGACAACACAAAAACTGTATTGAGTGGAGGAGACATTATGCGCAGCATGTTTTCGCAATTCGGATATTGCCTTGCGGTCGCCGGCCTTGCATTGGCGTTCACCGCTGCAATGCCGCGCGCCGGCGTCGCGATGACCAGCGGCGAATGCCTGAAAAGCCACACCGCGCTCGCGCAACAGAAGAAAGCCGCGCTGGCGCAAGCAAGGCAGAACAAGACTCCCGTTGCGCAGGTCAACCAGGACTTCGATGCCAGAATGAAAGCGAAGGCGGACGAGTGCCTGAAAATCGCGCGCGCCGAGGCGGAGGAATTTCTAGCCCGGCCGTTCGAGAACCGCTGGAGCTACAAGAAGCAGACGATGGCGGATGTATGCACGCTGAGAAGCGACAGCGCCAATATCAATTGCCGGCTGCCGCGCGTTTATCGCCAGTGTGTCGCGGTGTTTACATATTCGCCGAAGAACTGCGGCAGGTTGAACGGAAAACCGGCGCGGCCGTGCTGCACCAATGTCCGGACCCGCTAGCGCGGCATCGCGGGCCGGGCAGCGGCGTTACATCGCCCGCTGCTTGTGGTCGCATTCCTTGCAGCGGTATTCGACGCGGGTCTCGCCCGGTGCGGCGTTGACCTTGTTGACCGCGCCGCACTTGCCGCATTTGGTTTCGAGGCGGGTGTCGCCCTGCTTGATCGAAACGGTTTTCTTCGCCATCGCCTCGCGGATCAGACGTTCCGCTTCTTCGCGCATTTCCTGTTTCGACATTGCCTGCCTGCTGCCCCGTTACCGGGGGCGGTCATACTATCCTTCGCGGGCAGGTGTCTATCCTGCGGCTTCAAGAAAAGCGCCTTAGGCCTTGCCGGGCTTGAGCGTGTAGAAGCCGACGTCGATCGAGCCGTTGCGGAAGCCGACCTCGCAATAGCAGAGATAATACTCCCACATCCGCCGGAACGAGGCGTCGAAGCCGAGCGGCGCGATTTTCGGCCAGGCGTCGAGGAACCGCTCGCGCCAGGCCGCCAGCGTGCGGGCATAGCTCAATCCGAAGGGCTGGTGCGCGACCAGTTCCAGCCCGGCGCGGGCCGCCTCGCGGCGGATGATCTCGACGGTCGGCAACACGCCGCCGGGGAAGATGTAGCGCTGGATGAAATCCGGCTGGTTGCGGTATTTGTCGAAGCGATCTTCGGCGATGGTGATGCCTTGCAGCAGCACCGTGCCGCCCTGCGCCAGCGCATTGCGCAGCTTGGCGAAATAGGTCGGCCAGTAGCTCTCGCCGACCGCCTCGATCATTTCGATCGAGACGATGCGGTCGTAAGTCTCCGGTACGTCGCGGTAGTCCTGTAAGCGGACATCGGCAGAACCGACGCGGGCGCGGGCGTAGGCCAGTTGCTCTTCGGATAATGTAATGCCGGTAACGTCGCAGCGCGGCGCGAGCCGCTCCATCAGCGCGCCCCAGCCGCAGCCGATCTCCAGCACGCGTTCGCCGCCCTTGATGTCGAGCAGTTCGACGACGCGGTCGAGCTTGGCCGACTGCGCCGCTTCCAGCGGCTGGTCGGGCCGCGAATACAGCGCCGAGGAATACTGCATGCCGCGGTCGAGCCATTGCTGGTAGAACGCATTGCCGAGATCGTAATGCGCCGCGATGTTGCGTTTGCTGCCGCGTTTGGTGTTGCGGTTGCGTCGGTGCTGCCAGCGCCGCAGCAGCCGCTGCGCCAGCGAACCGGCAATCGAATTCTGCAAGCGGGATTCATTCAGCGCACCGAATTCGAGAAACGCCATCAGGTTCGGCGTCCACCACGAACCGTCGATGAAGGCGTCGGCGAAGGCGAGTTCGCCGCCGACCATCAGCCGCCACAGCGTGCGCCAGCGCCGGATGACGATCTTGGCGCGCGGGCCGGGATGGTCGCCCTGCTTGTACAGCACCTCGTTGTTGGGCAGCACGATGGTCAGTTGGCCATAGGCGATCTGCGACATCAGCCGCTGCAGTTGCCGCGCCAGGAACGGTGTGCGGCCCCCCGCTTGCCGCCGCGTCTCGGATCGGGCCGCAATTACCGGGACGTCAGACATTGTGGGCTCCGTGAGCGTCGGACGAATGCAACAAAGGCGGTGTGACAATCGTGATCGCGCGCGGCGCCGGCGGGCGCGGCCGCAGCCGCATGCCCTTGATCCAGAGCTTGAGCGCTTCCCAGTGAATGCCGGCGACGACTTTCAGCGTCAGCAGCGGGAAGGCGGCGAAGGATGCCAATAACGCGCGGTCGGTCAGTTCGCGGCGCTCGCCGGCGAGCGAGGCCGTGATGACCCGGCCTGTGCTGTCGGCGCCGTCGATGACCAGCGCGATGCGGTCCGCCGGCGGCTGCACGCGGAACGTATAGGCGATGTCCATGTCCATGAACGGCGACACGTAAAATGCCTTCAGGCAGCGCTGCTCCAGCGGCTCACCGGCAGCGGCGTCGTCGACCGGGATGAGATAGCTGTGCCGCTCGCCGAACGTGTTGTGCACTTCATAGAGCAAAGCCGTGAGCGTGCCGTCGCGGTGGTGGCAGTAGTAGACGCTGATCGGATTGAAGGTGAAGCCGAGCAGGCGGGGCATGCACAGCAGGCGAATGGCGCCGCCGTCGAGATCGATGCCGGCCTTTGTCAGATGCGCCTCGACTTGCACGCGCAACGGCGTCGCCGAGCCGTCGCCATGGTCGGCATTGTAGAAGCCGAACAGATTGAAGCGCTCGCGCGAGAAGAAACGCAGTCTCTTCGCTAGCAGCGGCAATTCATCGAGGTCGAGCAGGGCCCAGAACACGCGATAGGACAGCCGGTGCTGCTTCGGCTTGAAGCGGCGATGCATCACCGTGCCGGTATAGAGGCAAGAGGCGGTCATGGCGCCGCATCCGCCATCGCCGCCGCGCGTCCGGCGTCGAGATGAATGCGCCCCGACTCGTTTTCCACGCGCCACGGCCGCTTCACGCCGCCGAGCTGTTCGGCGACGGCGAGGCCCGATTGCAAGCCGTCCTCATGGAAACCGGCGCCGAAATAGGCGCCGCAGAACCAGGTGCGGTTGACGCCCTGCAACGGCCACAGTCTCTCCTGCGCCGCGATAGCCTCGGCGTCGAGCAGGGGGTGCTCATAGACTTCGGAATGGAAAATGGTGCCGGCATGCGGCGGCCGTTGCGGATTGAGCGTGACGAACAACGGCGTTTCCGGCGGCAGGTTTTGCAGCCGGTTCATCCAGTAGGAAACAGTGACCGCATCGGCGGCGGCGTCGTTGCGCGCGCCCAGAATCTTCCGGGTGCCCAAGTAATTCCAGCTCGACCAGACCGCCTTCCGCCGCGGCATAAGCCCCTCGTCGCAATGCAGGACCGCGAGATTGTGGCTGTAGCGAAATTTCGTCAAGACCGCACGCTCCTCGCGGCTCGACTGCGCCAGCATTGCCAGTGCCTGATCGGCATGCGACGCCATCACCACATGGTCGTAGCGCTGCGTGTCGCCGGCGGCGGTGTCGATCTCGACGCCATCGGCGTCGCGCCTGATGGCGATGATGTTCTCGTTGAGACGGATATGGCCGGCATAGGATGCGGTCAGCTTCTCGACATAAGCCCGGCTGCCGCCGCGCACCGTGCGCCAGATCGGCCGGTTGGTCAGCTTCAGGAGGCCGTGATTGTCTGAAAACCGGATGAAGGAGGCCGCCGGGTAGTCCAGCATGGCCTGCGCCGGCGCCGACCAGATGGCGGCCGCCATCGGCAGCAGATGGTCGTCGCGGAATGCCGCGCCGTAACCGCCGAGCTTGAGGTAATTCCCGAGCGTCGCCTGCGGGCCGAGCCGGGCGATGTCGCCCGGCGCGTCCCGGTAGAAGCGGCGCAAATCGCGCAGCATCGACCAAAAGCGCGGCCGAACCAGATTGCGCTTCTGCGCGAACAAAGGCGCAATGCTGTCGCCGCCGGCATATTCCAGCGCGCCATCGTCCAGCGACACGGCGAACGACATTTCGGACGCCTGCGTAGGGACGTCCAGATGCGCGAACAGCGCGGTCAGGTTGGGGTAGGTGTGTTCGTTATAGACGATGAAGCCGGTATCGACCGCGACTTTGCCCTGCGGCGTCTGGGCGTCGACGGTATTGCTATGCCCGCCGATGCGGTCGGCGCGTTCATAGACGGTGACGTCATGACGGGAGGACAGGAGCCAGGCGGCCGACATGCCGGATATCCCTGTCCCCACCACCGCGATTTTGAGCCGTTTTGACACCGTTTCCCGCATAATCCCTTAGCCCCGTGAGCCCGAATAAGCCCTTATTACGGGGCGGTTCCCGGCTTGGATCACCGCTGATCCAAATTGGCGGCCCGCGCGTATAAGCGATATGCAAGCGGTGGACTGGAGAGACGGGTTGAAACAGGGGGCTCGTCCGCAAGGGCCGCCCCTGGAAGCGGGACCATTGCACGATCGGCCGATAAAAACCGACCTTAACGCAACGAGCCCCGCCGAACTGGCGCGGCTGGTGGAAGCCGTGGCGCGGCAGGACCGCGACGCCTTCGCCGCTTTGTTCGATCACTTCGCCCCGCGCATCAAGGCCTTTCTGATGCGCGGCAACACGCCCGCCGCCGCCGCCGAGGAACTGGCGCAGGACGCGCTGCTGATGGTCTGGCGCAAGGCCGCGCAATTCGACCGCGCGCGCGCCGGCGCGTCGTCATGGATTTTCACCATCGCGCGCAACTTGCGCATTGACAGCGCGCGGCGCGAGCAGCGCGGCAAGGTGCTGGATCTCGAAGCCAGCGAGGACTTCGAGCCGCCGTCCCCGCCGGACGCCGAACTTCTGGTGTCGGAACGTGAGCAGCGCGTGCGCGACGCGCTCGGCCATCTCACCGCCGACCAATTGCGCGTCGTGCGCCTGTCGTTTTTCGAAGGCAAGGCGCATGGCGACATCGCCACCGAACTTGAACTGCCGCTGGGCACGGTCAAATCGAGGATACGCCTCGCCATGAACCGTCTCCGGGACTTACTTGGTGACCTGACATGAACCGACATCATCCCAAGAATCATCCAAAGAACGAAACTTTGGCCGCCTTCGCCGCGGGCACGCTCGACGAAGGCCGCTGCCTGGTCGTTGCCGCGCATCTGGCGATGTGCGCCGAATGCCGTGGCGTTGTCGCGGCCTTCGAAGCCGTCGGCGGCCAGATGCTGGACGAGATCGAACCTGTCGCTTTGTCGGAGGGCGCTGCCGCGCGCGCTCTGGCCGCTGTCGAGCGCGAAGCGCCGCGCGCAGCGCCAGCCAAAACCGCGGCGCGTCCGGTCTGGCAGGCGGAGCAGCAGACGTTGCTCGGCTACGATCTCGGCCCCTGGCGATGGGTCGCGCCCGGCCTGCATTATCGCGCGGTGCAGACGCCGAAGAGCGACATCCGCGTCTTCATGCTGAAAGCCGTACCGGGCCTGAAAATTCCGCAGCACAACCACACCGGCACCGAACTGACCTGCGTGCTGCAAGGCGCGTTCATTCACGACGGCGGCCGCTACGGCGCCGGCGATTGCGACGACGCCGATCAGGACGATGCGCATAACCCGGTGATCGATGACGGCGAGGTCTGTATCTGCCTCGTCGCCATGCAGGGCAACATCAGGCTGACCGGCGTGCTCGGCCGCATGGTCCAGCCCTTCATTCGTATCTAGGCGGTACGTGCGATGAGCAGCCTTCAAGCCATCACCGCGCTGATCGCCATCGCGGCGGCATTGTCGGTCGTCATGACGGGCGCCTGGATATTATGGCGGCGCACAGGCAATTCCGGCTGGGTCGATACGGTGTGGACCTTCGGGCTCGGTTTCGTCGGCGCGGCTGGCGCACTGACTTCGCTTGGCGGCGGCGGCGATGTGCAACCGCGCCAGATGATCGTCGCCGCCTTCGCCGCGATCTGGGCGGCGCGGCTCGGTCTGCACATCGCCACGCGCACGACGAAGATCACCGACGATCCGCGCTATGCCAGTTTGATCGAAGGCTGGGGCAAGGATGCGCCGCGCCAGATGTTCATCCTGCTGCAAAAGCAGGCGCTGGTGTCGATCCCGCTCGCCTTTGCCATGTTCGTCGCCGCGCATCATCCGGCGCCCGGCTTCGAACTGCGCGACGCGCTGGCAATTCTGGTGATGGCGATCGCCGTCGGCGGCGAGGGCCTGGCCGACTGGCAATTGCAGACATTCAAATCCGATCCGGCCAACAAGGGTGGCATCAACGACATCGGCCTGTGGCGCTATTCGCGGCATCCGAACTATTTCTTCGAAACCTTCGGCTGGCTCGCTTACGTGGTTCTCGCCGTCGATGTGACCTTCGCCTATCCGTGGGGCTTTGCCGCGCTGCTGGGCCCGGCCTGCATGTACTGGCTGCTGATCTATGTCTCCGGCATTCCGCCGCTGGAAGAGCACATGCTGCGCACGCGCGGCGACAAGTTCCGCGCCTATCAGCGCCGCACCAATGCTTTCTTTCCCGGTCCGGTCAGGAGCTAGGCCATGAGAAACGTACAATGAGCGCCATCGAACGCGCCATTCCTTTGTTCGAGCGGCTGCCGTTGCCGGATGTGCTGTCGCGTGCCGCCGTTTCGTTTCTCGTCGGCCGCACCCGCAACAAACTCAGTGGCGTGCCGCGCGACATCAATAAAAACTTCGCGGCGGGCATGCCGAATTATCCAATCGCCGAAGCCGTTGATGACGCCAATGCCCAGCATTACGAAGTGCCGGCGAAGTTTTTCGAACTGGTGCTCGGGCCGCAGCGCAAATATTCATGCTGCTTCTACGACAATGCCGCCAGCACTCTGGCGCAAGCGGAAGAAAGCGCGCTTAAGCAAACCGCCGAGCACGCGCTGCTCGACGACGGTCAGCATATTCTGGAACTCGGCTGCGGCTGGGGCTCGCTGTCCTTGTGGATGGCCAGCCATTATCCGGCGGCGCGCATCACCGCGGTCTCGAACTCGCAGTCGCAGCGCGCCTTCATCATGGCCGAGGCGGCGCGCTGCGGTCTCGGCAACCTCGAGGTCGTCACCGCCGACATGAATGTGTTCGACCCGCAGCGACGCTTCGACCGCGTCGTCTCGGTCGAGATGTTCGAGCACATGGCGAACTGGCGCGCGCTGCTATCGAAGGTGCGCACATGGCTCAAGCCGCAAGGCCTGCTGTTCTTCCACGTCTTCACCCACCGCCACGCGCCTTATCGTTTCGAAAAGGGCGACAAGGAAGACTGGATCGCGCAGCATTTCTTCACTGGCGGCATCATGCCGAGCCAGGACCTGATCCACGAATTTGCCGATCTGTTTGCCGTCGAGGCGAGCTGGCGCTGGAGCGGCACGCATTATCAGCGCACCGCCGATCACTGGCTGGAAAACTACGACCGCCATTCAGCCGAAATTGATGCCGTGTTGCGCGAAACCTATGGCGCGGATGCCGCGCTGTGGCGGCGGCGCTGGCGGTTGTTCTTCCTGGCGACGGCGGGATTGTTCGGCCACGCCAGTGGCGACGAGTGGGGCGTCGGCCATTACCGGCTGAGGCCGGTGGTCTGACACGTCATTCCGGGGCGCACCGAAGGTGCGAACCCGGAATCCAGATACAAGATGATTGACGATCAGTCTGAATTCCGGGTTCGCGCCTTTCAGGCGCGCCCCGGAATGACTGGCTAGGCCAACCCCATCCACCGCGCCGCGTAATACGACACGGTCGCCGCGACCGCGGAGGCAAACGCACCCCAGGCGATATCGAGAATCGAGATCTGCAGGGTCCAGTTGCGCAACGTGGCGAAGTTGGTCAGGTCGTAAGTGGCGTAGGCCAGTGCGCCGAACAGCGCGCCATAGATCAATGCGGGTGTCACTGATCCGACCTTGAGCGCCGGCATCACGGCAAACACCATGATGCCGATCGGGAACATCAAATAGAAGACAATGGCCGGCGGCAGGTTGACCGTCGGCAGCAGGATGTCGGCCAAGGTTGGCTTGTACAGAAGCTTGCCCATCACGCTCAGCCACACCGCGTCGAGCAGGCAGAACGGCAACAGAATCCCGGCATAGACGACGGCGTACAGCATGGCTCGCTCCCGTTGGGTGTAACGAGATTATACGAGCGGATCGGGGAGGTGGATCACTTGTGGGTTAAGCCCGTCTTCGCCAAGGCTTCGACGGGCATCCTTCGCGGAGCGAAGGATGGCTTGCCAATCGTAGCCCGCCGCTTTGGCGGGCGAAGATTGGAGGCCCGGCCTGGAATTGAACCAGGGTGGAAAACCTTGCAGGGCTCTCTGCGTGCACACTCCGCCACCGGGCCGATGCCGGTTTTAGGCGCGCAGCCTTGACGGAAGGTTACATGCGGCAGGCTGCCGCAGGTTCCGGCCGGACGCGGTTAATACCCGCTTACCGATTTCCACACCGCAATTGCGGTGTTTATGCCGGCGTCGAGAGGAACGTCATGCGGCGCTGATTGTGGCCGATATTGTGCGCGGCGCGCTTGGGCGCAAAGCCGGCGGCGCGCAGTTTCGCCAGCATGTCGGCCTCGGTGTAATGCGACAGGCCGTGCGATTTCTTCAGCGTGAAGTAATCCGACAGCAGAATGCGGATCAGCCCGCCGACCGCCGCCCAGAAAAATCCGTTCGCTGCGCCGAAGCGCAAGAGCGACAGCGCCGCCCATACCGAAGCCATTTGCGGCGGCACGATATCGCCGAGCACGAAAGTGCCGGAAGGCTTCAGCAGCTTGCGGAATGTCGCCATCATGGCGTCGAGTTCGGCGCCGGTGAGATATTGCGCCACCGAATGCAGCACGATCATGTCGACGGAGCCGGGTGGCCGCGCCGCGGCATCGTCCGGCGTCATCACCGTGATTTTCGGATGGGGCGCATAGCGCTCGCGCAAGGCCGCGTGCACATTCGGCGCCGCCTCGACCAGAGTAAGGTGCTGGCAAGCCTGCGCCACCAGCGCGGCGGATGTCGCTTCGCCGCAGCCATAGTCCATCACGATCGCGTCGGGCGAGGGCACCAGCGCGCGGATGTCCTTGGCGATGGTCTCGTAATGCACGTCGCGGTGACGCCCATTCACATAGATCACCGAGTGCTTGAAATCGTAGAAGCTGATCCAGTCCATCGCGTTGGGCCTTGCTTGCTTCACCTCTCCCATAGGGAGAGGTCGAACCGCGAAGCGGTTCGGGTGAGGGGTTATAGCTTAACGAGAGTCACTTGCCCCCCTCATCCCAACCCTCTCCCCCATTCGAAGTCGGATATATCCGACTTCGACCAACTAATAATGCCGAACTCGGGTAAACCCGAGTTCGGGTGGGAGAGGGAGCACGCAGTACCTAGCTTCGCCAAAGACCAAGCAGCGGCCCGTCGCGCCCGGTGACCGGGTCGCTGCCGGGTTGTGGCACATCGGGGATTGTTTTCAAGGCCGCGAGGCGGTCGGCGGGATGATCGCCCCTGCACAGATTGTATGTGCCGGTCGGCGGATAGCCGCCGATGACGACCAGATCGCCGCTCGCCGACAGGCGCTGATGCCCGGTGCCGGCCGGCAGCACCGCGACGTCGCCGGGCTCGACGTCAAGAACTTCGCCGGCATCGCCGCCGAAGCGCACTGTGGCCGTGCCGCGAGCAATGCCGAGCACTTCGTGGATCATCGCGTGATAATGCGCGAACGGATAGATGCCGTTGCGCCAGCCGCCATGGCCCCAGCCGTTGGCCGCGAACATTTTTTCGATGTCGTCTTCAGGATCGCGGCTCTTCGATAGGTCGAGCGCGCCCTTGTAAACCAGCATCGGCCAGCGCGGATGGTTCGGCACCGCGCCGTCGTCCTTGAAGAGGAAGGTGAGGGGCTCTAACGCCACTAGGCCACGCGCGTCTTTGGCAAAGCCTTGGGCTTCCAAAGCCGCTGAACGTCACTCTTCTTCACCTTCTTCTCGGCCCGGCTCAAATCGTAAGCCGCCTGCAATCGCAGCCACATGTCGGCCGGTGGATTGGTGAAGGCACGCTCAAGCCGTACGGCGATATCGGGCGTAATCGGCGACTTGCCGTTGATGATTTCCGATAACGTCTTGCGGCTGATGCCGAGCGCCTTTGCCGTCGCCGTGACCGTCAGGCCAAGCGGCGTCAGGCAATCGAAGTGCAACAATTCACCGGGATGGGCAGGGTTTTTCATTCGCATGCCGATGTCCTCAAGAATTATCGACGTGATAATCCGGGAAAACTACTTGTCATCACCGGGCTTGTCCCGGTGATCCCGCTTAGGGACGCATAGAGTTCTCCTAAGCGGGATGGCCGGGACAAGCCCGGCCATGACATCCTGATATACCGACGGCTACGCGCCAACCTTCGCCTTGCGCATCGCATCGACAAACCGCGTGAACAGATAATGACTGTCGCGCGGACCCGGTGACGCTTCCGGATGATACTGCACCGAGAACACCGGTCTGCCTTTCAGCGCAATGCCGGCATTGGAGCCGTCGAACAAAGACACATGCGTCTGCTCGACTTCGGCCGGCAGGCTGTCTTTGTTGAGGGCAAAGCCGTGGTTCATCGAGGTGATCTCGACCTTGCCGGTGGTCATGTCCTTGACCGGATGATTGGCGCCGTGATGACCCTGATGCATTTTCATCGTCGTGCCGCCGAGCGCGAGGCCCAGCATCTGGTGGCCGAGGCAAATGCCGAATGTCGGCGTGCCCGTATCGACCAGCGACTTGATCACCGGCACCGCATATTTGCCGGTCTCGGCCGGATCGCCCGGGCCGTTCGACAGGAACACGCCGTCCGGCTTGAGCGCCATGATGTCTTCAGCCGAGGTCGTCGCCGGCACCACGGTCACCTTGCAGCCGGCTGACGCGAGCAGGCGCAAAATGTTGCGTTTGATGCCGTAGTCGAGCGCGACGACGTGAAACTCCGGTCTGTCCTGACGGCCATAGCCTTTGCCCCAGACCCATTCGGTTTCGTCCCAGGAAAAGCGCTGCGCCGACGTCACCATCGGCACCAGATCCATGCCGACCAGGCCCGGCCATTCCGCCGCCTGCTTCTTCAGCGCCGGCAGATCGAACTTGCCGGCGGCGTCATGCGCGATCACCGCATTCGGCATGCCCTTTTCGCGGATCAACGCGGTCAGCGCCCGGGTGTCGATACCGGCGAGGCCGACAATGCCGCGCGCCTTCAGCCAGTCGTCGAGCGCGCGGGTGGCGCGGTAGTTCGACGGCGCGGTGATGTCGGTGCGCAAAATGACGCCGCAGGCGCCGGGACGGGCCGCCATGTTCAGCGACTCGACGTCTTCCTCGTTGGTGCCGACATTACCAATATGAGGGAATGTGAAGGTGATGATCTGCCCGGCATAGGACGGGTCGGTGAGGATTTCCTCGTAGCCCGTCATCGCGGTGTTGAAACACACTTCGCCGACCGCGCTGCCTGTCGCGCCGAGCCCGAAACCTTCCAGCACGGTTCCGTCGGCCAGCACCAGAAGCGCGGTCGCCTTGGGGTCGGCCCATTGCCCGGCGGCGTCTGATTTGATCTGTGTCATGGCCTCTTAGTTGCGTATTATAGTGTGAGAGGCAAGGGGCGGGCGCGCCCATCCCCGCCTGAAAATTCGCCTTGGAATGAAGGAGCCTGACATGACCGGACCCGCCGCCGAACAGCGCGAAAACTACCGTGAGGACGTCGCCGGCCGGGCCAATGTCGAGGACACCCCCGGCCTCAAGGCCTATTACAAGGACCTGGAGAAGTACGAGGCGGCGGCGCTCTGGACGGTCGCCAACAAGATCGAGCCGTGGGAGCCGAAATCCTCGTCCGTGCCGGTGCTGTGGCGCTACGAAGACCTGCGTGAGCCGGTGCTGCGCTCGATCGATCTGGTGGCGCCGGAAAAAGCCGGCCGCCGTGTCATCTATCTCAACAATCCCGGCCGCCAGGATGTCGCCGCCGCCTGCGGCTGGCTCTATTCCGGCTTGCAGGTGATGAAGCCTGGCGAGGTCGCCTCGGCGCATATGCACTCGGCGTCGGCCTTGCGCTTCATCATGGAAGGCAAGGGCGCCTACACCATCGTCGACGGCCACAAGATGACGCTCGGCGAAAACGATTTCGTGCTGACGCCGAACGGTTCATGGCACGAACATGGCGTCGAGGCCTCCGGCACCGAATGCATCTGGCAGGACGGCCTCGATATTCCTTTGGTCAATTGCCTGGAGGCGAATTTCTACGCCGTGCATCCCGACCTCAAGCAGTCGGTCGCCTATCCGGTTGATGACGCGACGTTGTCATGGGGCGCGCCCGGCCTGCAGCCGTCGATGCATGCCTGGCAGAAGCCGTATTCGCCTTTGCTGAAATACGAATGGGCGCCGACCTACGAAGCCTTGCTGAAATTCTCCAAGGCGACCGACGGTTCGCCGTTCGACGGCGTCCTGATGAACTACGTCAATCCGCAAACCGGCGGCCCGGTGATGCAGACCATCGGCGCCTCGATGCAGATGCTGCGACCCGGCGAAAAGACCCGCGCCCACCGCCACACCGGCTCGTCGATCTATCAATGCGCCAAGGGCGAAGGCTATTCGATCATCGGCGGTAAACGCTTCGACTGGAAAAAGCGCGACATCTTCTGCGTGCCGGCCTGGGCCTTCCACGAGCACGGCAACAAATCGGCGTCGGACGACGCCTGCCTGTTCTGTTTCAACGATTTGCCGGTCATGAACGCGCTTGGCCTTTACCGCGAAGAAGCTTTCGGTGAAAACGGCGGTAATCAGCCGGTAAGGTGATTATGCGAGAGCTCGCATTCTTTTGAACATTAGGATTTCAACATGATCCGCGACGACATCAACAAGGCGCTGACCGAGGCGCAGAAGGCCAAGAACGAGCGCACCGTCTCGACCTTGCGCATGGTCAATTCGACGCTGAAGAACGCCGACATCGAGGCGCGCACCACCGGCAAGCCGCTCGGCGACGCCGAGGTGCTGTCGATCCTGCAAAAGATGATCAAGCAGCGGCAGGAGTCGGTCGAGATGTACAAGAAGGGCGCGCGCGCCGATCTGGTGAAGCAGGAAGAGGAGGAGATCGCCGTCATCTCCGCCTATCTGCCGAAGCAGATGGCGGAGGCGGAGGTGACCGCCGCCATCGACGCCGCGATCGCAGAAACCGGCGCGGCCGGCATGAAGGACATGGGCAAGGTCATCGGCGTGTTGCGCGCGAAATATGCCGGGCAGATGGATTTCGGCAAGGCGTCGGGACTGGTGAAGGCGAAGCTCGCTGGCTGACCTTCGTCTTCGCGGCGAATGACGGCCGAATGCGCTGAGGCGCATCCAAATCACACCTCGTTCAAAATCTCCGCCAGCTTTTCCGGCCTGTCGATCATGACGTTGTGGCCGCACGGCACTTCATAAGTGCGCCAGCCTTCCGTTTTGGCGCGCGCATGGGCCGCCTCGAAGGCGACGTTCGGATAGTCCGAGGCGCGGATATAAATCTTTTTGCCGATCTTCTCGCGCGCGCCGCTGAGTTTCAGCTTTTCGGTCATCGTCCCGATCGGCTGCGGACTGGCGAGGCTGTCGACCCAGGCGCGGTCCTTCTCGTTGACGTTAAAGGCGGCGGCGTCGCGCACCGGCACCGTGGTTTCGCCGCGCGCTTGCGCAGCCAGAATGATCTCCTTCACCGCCGGCTGCACCATGTCGACCACGGCCTCGCCGTCGTCGGGAATGAAGGCGTCGAGAAAAACCAGCGCCGCGATTCTGTCCGGCACCACTTCGGCGACGCCGGAAATGACGCTGCCGCCATAGGAGTGCCCGACCAGTACGATGTCGCGCAGCCGCTCATAGCGGATCAGGTTGACGATGTCGGCGATGTGCATCGTCGCGTTGACGGCCGGGCTGATGTGATGCGTGCGCTCGCCCTGGCCGGTCAAGGTCGGCGTAAACACGGTATGGCCTTGCGCGCGCAGCAGCGCGGCCAGCCGCACCCAGCCCCAACCGCCATGCCAGGCGCCGTGCACGAGAACGAAGGTGGAGGGCATGCGATTTTCCCGGTGGAGCGGCCAGCCTGTCACGGCGTGACTGAACGCGCAAAGCGTGGCGCCACAACGGGTTGGCGGTTGTGCACCCACGGTTGTGCACCGTGGCGCACAGCAATCAACAGGTTATGCACACGCATATCGGTGAATTGTTGACGATACGCATCTCCGATTGTGCCGCTCCGCCGCCGCCGCCGTAATGACAGGGGACCAGTGTGGGATCGGCGGGGGCCATGCGATTTTTTGCGCGGTTGATTTTGTGCGCCGGCATGGCGGTCGCGGTGGCTGGGTGCGATCCGGTGACGGACCGCCAATATGTTCGCGAAGGCGTTGGCGTCGAGCTTGGCTATAGCAGGTTGAATGAAGTCACTGCGAGCCAGGAAGATTACACATAGACTATATCTGTCAGCAGGCAGGTTATTCGGCGCTCACCCCCATGGGGCGCATTTCGTCATGCATGGACAATCAGGGCTGGACGGCTTTTGTCCAGGCCGACATGAACGACATCGACCGGCGCTGCGACGCGTACTTGTCATGGCTGGATGCGAAGCGGCGTGATCGCGAGCCGGTTCTGCGACAGTTCGCTGCCGCCAGCGCGGCGGCTCATTCAATCCTCACGGTTTCGGGAGCCGGCACGGACTCCCTCAACATCGTCAGCACCGCATTCGGACTCGCCGCGGCGAGCTATGCGAACTGGAATTCGCGGCTGTTGCTGGAGGTCAACCAGTCGACGGTGCAAAATCTGATCTATTCACGGCAAACGGATTTCCGAAACGCGATTGCCAAGGAAGCGGTTCAAGACCGTCCACGCGCGATATATCTGCTGCGCAATTACATCCGTATCTGCCTGCCGATTACCATTGAGACCGATATCAATACGAGCATCACACTGGTGCAGCGCGGCGATCCGATGGATGCCAAGAAAAATCCGGTGGTCCAAACGGCGGCCTTGCAGATTGATGTTTACAAGCCGACGCCGAGCACGCCGCCGCCGGTGGCGTTTATTTTCAACCCAACGCCGGGAACGGTTGAAGAAACTCTTTCCTTTCAAAACGGAATTAAAATTCAAAAAGCCATTTGCACGAAAGCGGATGGAAACTTTGGCCCGCCGGATTCCGAAACGCGCAAAAATTTGCAGGAATTCAAGGCTGGCTTTCACATGAAGAAGCTGGATACCCAGAAGGGCGTTATCACCAGTGGCATCGAGCGCAGCCAGGCACTTCGTGCTGTTAGGCTTGCTCCAAATTGCAAGAAAGCAAAGTTCGCAAGCGCCTACGAGGTTGGTGCATTCACGAAGTTGGGCGACGCTGGAATCCGCAAGATGCTGACAGACAGTCTGGCAAAAGTGAGCGGCGATGAAAAAGCAGACGCCACTGCGTTGGCTACAAAATTAAAATCCGCGAAAGCGCCTGCCGGTTATTACGTCGTGTCCGACGATATTCGTGACGCCATTGGGATACTCAGAAAACAATTCAAGGAGAAAGAAGGCCGTACCATCGATTATGAATTTTTGGATAAACTTTTTAAAGACACGGAATTGCCAGTGCCTGCGGCGGTTACACAGCCGGTCGTTTCTCCGCAGGTCCAGCCCGCCACGCCCCCGGCAAGCTCAACCGCGTCTTGCAAGGCGCACGATCCGGCATGCAAGCCAGGGCAAGCTTCGCCGGAGAAAAAGTGAGCGCAAGGATCAGGAGCGAGCAATGTATAGAGCGATAGGAAATTTTCGGCTCCGACCCGGCAAAGCGGATGAGCCGATTTCGGATAACAAAATAACTCCCGATGAGCTGTTGGACGTCATTCAAGACGACGGCGATGACTGGGTGAAAGTCAGAGTCTCGATCTCAGGAGATGATCCCGTTGAAGGTTATGCTCTGAAGGCTTGGCTTAAACTCGACAATGACCGCAAGATCGACAAGCTTGAATTTATTCAGGAATGCTTTTTCGCGGCCTGGGATTTCAAGGCGAATGCTCCCTACCTTGTCGCGGTGGCGCAAATTTCGTCAGGCATTCAGAACATTCCTTCGGAGAGTTCCGCAGCTTTTGGACCCTTTCAGATTTTGCCCGAAGTCTGGGCTAAAAATATGTCGGATCCGAAAATAAAAGCCTTCGAAATTCACCGTTATGAGCCAATGCGTCAACCGCAAGTGGCGGCCAAGATCGCAGGCGAAGCGATGGTCGGACTAGCGACAATCCTTCCGGATAACCGTAATCCCAAGCCACCCGAACTATATATGGCCCAACTTTTTGGACTTGAGCCGGCAAAGAAGATTCTTGAGGATCTCAATCGCGTCCTTCCAATCGATCAAGCGCTCCTTAAAGCTTATGCCGGCGAAGCAAAAGCTCAGGAGGTTGTCGACAAGATCATCGCCTCTAACAAGAGTCGTTTGGCGCCCGGTGGACAGCCGTTGTTGGTGGACACCCTCCTTATCAACATCGGCGAAGCATTGTCGAAAGGATTGGCCGAAACCGTAACGCCCGATATCGCGCATGCTTTGGAAGACCCGCTATCTTCGAAAGTAGCGATCGCCATGGCTGTGTCGGGCGAGACCCGTTACTGGATTGTCAATCTCACGGGCGAGGAAACCGGCGGGCAGGTCTTGATTCGCCAAGTCGGCGGCAAGAACCCAGAAGTTTTAGCGTTCGATACTGTGCTATTACCAGTCACGTCGAATGTTGTTCCGGCCGATATCGCGGTTCAGCTCAACAAGTCTAATGAAACTGGTGTGCAGCAGGGGCCTGCAGGTCAGCAGCTTCCGGCGGGAGCGAATCATGGGCCTCCGATGTTAGCGGCCGCCAGGGCGGCCAACAGAAAGCTCGATACTTCCACTGTGCCGAATACCAATGGCGGGACGCTGGCTTGCGCATGGGCGGTTAATGAGATTGCGCGCAGAGCCGTCGGAAAACCGATTGGCGGAGGCCTGAGCACGGTCGGATTGTTCGATGCATTGCAGAGGGGTCATCAATCCGCGTCGGAAGCACAGCTAGTGGATCGAATCTAACACTTGGTGCCCGCGCCTGACGGCTTGGATAATTTTGTTTGGATCGGCCGTCCATGTGAAGGGTTTTGGTTCTGCGTTGTGCTCGACGACGAAGCGATTGATTGCTGCCTGCAAGTCGACGACCGATAG
>CAMBQQ010000066.1 GCA_945870035.1 Rhizobium sp. Q54
CTTCAACAATAGCCGTCGGCACGGCGGCGGGAGATGTGGTAGATTTCTTCATGGCGTTGCTCTCCTTTGCGGATTCGACACCCCGAGCCTACAGGCTCAAGGTGAGCAACGCCTGCCTTCCAATTTCAACATCGACCGGGACATCCCCCGGGGGCATGGTGGTGCGGTTACCAAGAGTAGTCCCGGACCGCGACTACTGTTAGGCCACGCGTACTGGTAGACCGAGCTCGCTTTCTTCTCCAACCGTATTAGCCGTGATCGAGCAATGAACTGGCGGAACCGCAATATCCGACTGCGCCGGCTGGAAGCCGAAGGCATCCATATCCTGCGTGAAACGGTTGCCGCCTTTGCCAACCCGGTGATGCTCTATTCGATCGGCAAAGACTCGACCGTCATGCTGCATCTCGCTCAAAAGGCCTTTGCGCCGGGCCGGCCGCCTTTCCCGTTGCTGCATGTCGATACGTTGTGGAAGTTCCGCGAGATGATCGCGTTTCGGGACGAGGCCGCGGCGCGCATCGGGATGAAGCTGCTTGTCCACACCAACGAGGAGGCGGCCGCGCGCGGCGTCTCGCCGGTGTCGAACGCCGCGATGCACACCCAGGTCATGAAAACGGAAGCGCTGCGCCAGGCGCTGGACAAATGGAAGTTCGACGCCGCGATCGGCGGCGCCCGCCGCGATGAGGAAAAGAGCCGCGCCAAGGAACGCATTTTCTCGCACCGCTCGGCCAGCCACACCTGGGACCCGCGCAACCAGCGGCCCGAACTGTGGCGCCTGTTCAACACGCGCATCAATCCCGGCGAATCGATGCGGGTCTTTCCGCTGTCGAACTGGACCGAGCTCGACGTCTGGGACTACGTCCGTGCCGAGGCTATCCCGGTCGTACCTTTGTATTTCGCCAAGGAACGACCGGTAGTGATGCGCGGCGGCGCAATGATCATGGTCGACGATGAGCGGCTGCCGCTGTTGCCCGGTGAGAAACCCGTCCTCAAGCGCGTCAGGTTTCGGACGCTCGGCTGCTATCCGCTGACCGGCGCCATCGAATCCGGCGCCGATACGCTCGACGCGATCATCGACGAGATGCGCACCGCGACGGTTTCGGAGCGCCAGGGCCGCATGATCGATCAGGACGCCGGCGCTTCGATGGAACGCAAGAAGCGCGAGGGCTATTTCTGATGTCGGAGACCGCGCCAGCGCCCTTGCGATTTCTGACTTGCGGCTCGGTCGACGACGGCAAGTCGACACTGATCGGCCGCCTGCTGCACGAGCAGAACCTGATCTTCGGCGACCATGCCGAAGCGCTGGCGCGCGATTCGCAGAAGCACGGCACCACCGGCGACGAGGTCGATTACGCGCTGTTGCTCGACGGCCTGGAGGCCGAGCGCGAGCAGGGCATCACCATCGACGTCGCCTATCGATATTTCTCCACCGCGCGGCGCGCTTTCATTGTCGCCGACTCGCCCGGTCATGAACAGTATACCCGCAACATGGCGACCGCCGCTTCGAACGCGGAGCTAGCGGTGCTGCTGGTGGATGCGCGCAAAGGCTTGCTCGTGCAAACGAGGCGGCACGCGCTCATCGCCAGCCTGCTTGGCATTCGTCATGCCGTGCTGGCGGTCAACAAGATCGACCTTGTCGGCTACGACCGGACAGTGTTCGAGACGATCGCCGCGGACTTTGTCCGCTTCGCCGGTTCGCTCGGCTTCAAGGCCATTACCTGCATTCCGATTTCGGCGCGCGGTGGCGACAACGTCTCGTCGCGCAGCGCGCGCACGCCCTGGTACACCGGGCCGCATCTGATGGAGCATCTCGAAACAGTCGAGACGGATGACGCGCGCGCGGCCGGGCCCCTGCGCCTGCCGGTGCAATGGGTCAACCGCCCCGACGCTGATTTTCGCGGCTTCTGCGGCACGATCGTCAGCGGCCAACTGAAGCCGGGCGATGCTGTCGTGGTGCTGCCCTCAGGCCGCGAAACCCGCATCCATCGGGTGCTTAGCGGCGATGGCGATACCGATATGGCGCAGGCCGGCGATGCGGTGACGGTAACGCTTGCCGACGAAGTCGACGTGGCGCGCGGTGACATGTTTGTCGCACCGCGCGACCGGCCGCAGGTCGCCGATCAGTTCGCCGCGCATGTTGTGTGGATGTCCGGCGATAATCTTTTGCCGGGCCGGTCTTATCTGATGCAGATCAATCACAATACACTCCCGGCGACGGTGACGGAGATCAAGCACCGCATCGATGTCGATACGCAGGCTAAACTGGCCGTGAAGTCGCTCGTCTTGAATGAAATCGGCGTTTGCAACCTGTCGGTGGCGCGGCCGGTCGCGTTCGATGCCTATGCCGATAACTGCGACACCGGTGCATTCATTCTGGTCGACCGGTTCTCGAATGAAACCGTCGCCGCCGGCATGATTGATTTTGCGCTGCGCCGCGCCACCAATATTCACCACCATGACCACATGGTCAGCAAGGCGGTTCGCGTCGCGCTCAAACCGCACAGACCGGCGGTGCTTTGGTTCACCGGCCTGTCGGGTTCCGGCAAATCGACGGTGGCCAATCTGGTCGAGGCGGAACTCAACGCGCGTGGCGCGCATACCGTGCTTCTCGACGGCGACAACGTCCGTCACGGCCTGAACAAGGATCTCGGCTTTACCGAAGCCGACCGCGTGGAAAATATTCGCCGCGTCGGCGAGGTCGCCAAATTGATGACCGAAGCAGGGTTGATCGTGCTGTGCTCGTTCATCTCGCCGTTTCATGCCGAACGTGACATGGTGCGCGAACTGCTCGACGATGGTGAGTTCATCGAGATTTTCGTCGATACGCCGCTTGACGAATGCATCGCGCGCGATCCGAAGGGCCTGTATCGGCGCGCGCTGGCCGGCGAAATAAAGAACTTCACCGGCATCAACGCGCCCTATGAAGCGCCGAAAAATCCCGAGCTTCATCTCGAAACCGCGAAAGCCAGCGCCGACCTCTTAGCGCAGAACGTGATCGACGAGTTGGCGCGACGCGGCATTGTATGACCCTACGCCGCTTTGCCATTTGCTGGCGTAGTGGATGTTGCTATTCTGCGAATCAGCGGAACGGGACGGTGCTTCGGCTTTCCGTGCGGCACGGCGTCGATGTTCTGCGGTAATCCTGTGATCGGGCCATTGTTATCAAAGGCGGCGAGGTTGTGAGACCCTCAATCAAAGTCCGCACGAACGCCACAAAGGCACGGGGGCCTGGTTTGGCGCTACCCACGGTGACGCCATGAAAGCTGTGATCCTCGCCGGCGGCCTCGGCACCCGCATTTCCGAGGAAAGCTATCTCAAGCCAAAGCCGATGATCGAGATCGGCGGCAAGCCGATCCTCTGGCACATCATGAAGCTGTACTCGTCGCACGGCGCCAACGACTTTGTCATCTGCTGCGGCCACAAAGGCTATCTGGTCAAGGAATATTTTGCCAATTATTTCCTGCATATGTCCGACGTCACTTTCAACATGGCGGACAACACCATGGAAGTGCATCAGCGCAAGGCCGAGCCGTGGCGCGTGACCTTGGTCGATACCGGCGAGAACACCATGACCGGCGGCCGCCTCAAGCGCGTCAAGGAATACGTCAAGGACGAGGACGCCTTCTGCTTCACCTATGGCGACGGCCTCTGCAATTTGAACATCAATTCGTCGATCGAATTTCATAAAAGCCACGGCAAGCTAGCAACCGTCACCGCCGTGCATCCGCCCGGCCGCTTCGGTGCGCTCGAGCGGGCCGGCGATCTGGTTACCGGCTTCGTCGAAAAGCCGAGCGGTGACGGCGGCGCGATCAATGGCGGCTTTTTCGTGCTGTCGCCGCGGGTGCTCGATCTCATCGACGGCGATGACGACGCCTGGGAAGGCGCGCCGATAGGCAGGCTTACCGCTATGGGGCAATTGATGGCCTATGAGCATCGCGGCTTCTGGCAGCCGATGGATACAATGCGCGACAAAGTGCTGCTGGAAGAACTTTGGATGTCGGGCAGCGCACCGTGGAAAAACTGGCAATGACAAGCGGGCCGCAGGCATCGTTCTGGCGCGGCAAGCGGGTGCTCGTTACCGGTCACAGCGGTTTCAAGGGCTCGTGGCTGACTCTGTGGCTGGCTCGGCTCGGCGCGGAGGTGACCGGCATAAGCCTGCAGCCGCGTACGACTCCCAATCTATTCAACGAGGCTTGCATCGGTGAGCTGGGCGAAAGTTATTTCTGCGATGTGAGAAATGCCGACGCCTTGGCCGAGAGGGTGCGGGCGGCGAAGCCGGACGTCGTTTTCCACCTGGCGGCGCAGCCGCTGGTGCGCGAAAGCTACAAGTCGCCGCTCGCGACCTTTGCCATCAACATAATGGGCGCGGTGCATCTCCTCGAGGCGTTGCGTTCGCTCGACGTCGTGCGGGTCGCGGTGATGGTGACGACCGACAAGGTGTACCGCAACGCCAACTTAGCGCGGCCATTTCGCGAGGACGATCCGCTCGGCGGCCACGATCCGTACAGCGCAAGCAAGGCGGCCAGTGAAATCGCTATCGCCAGTTACCGCGACAGCTTTCTAAGTGACCGCGGTATCGCGGTCGCCAGCGCGCGCTCCGGCAATGTTATCGGCGGCGGCGATTGGTCGGAGGATCGGTTGATTCCCGATGCGGTGCGGGCCTGGGATGCCGGTGCGACTTTGATGATCCGGCGGCCGGACGCGGTACGTCCGTGGCAGCATGTGCTGGAGCCGCTCGCCGGCGCTTATAATTTTGGGCCTGAAGGCACTGACGCAATCACGGTGCGCGAGGTTATCGACATGGCCAAAGTCGCTTATGCCGAGGGCGACGTGCGCTATGGCACCGGCGATGACGGGCCGCATGAGGCTGCTTGGCTGACGCTGGACAATGCCAAGGCCTGCGCCGCGCTTGGCGTCACGCCAGTGCAGACATTGGCGGAAGCAGTGGCGCGAACGATGCAATGGTATCGCGCACTGAAAGAAGGCGGCGACGCCCGCGCTTTGTGCGAAGCCGATATCGCCTATTTCGATCAACGCGCACGGGGCAAGGCGGTGTCGCCGGCTTCCTTGGCATCGGCGATCTGACCGCCTGTCATTCGAACAATCTCGGCGGTTGTCGTGCGGAACGCATGTTTCGGCGAGCCAGCTGCTGCCCAGACCGGATCGAGTGCCATCAGGTCTTCGTCGATCAGCACGCGCGGCGTGGCGAGGTGCCCGACCGGCGCGACGCCGCCAATGGCAAAGCCGGTAACGTCGCGCACCCACCGCGCATCGGCACTTTTCACCGAGACGCCGAGCAGAGCCGAGACTTTCGCCACATCGACACGATTGATGCCGGAGGCGATGACCAGCACGACCTGATCGCCGGCACGCAGCACAATGGATTTGGCGATCTGCGCCACCGTGCAGCCGACGGCGGCGGCGGCATCGGCGGCAGTGCGCGTGCCATCCGGAAATTCGGCAATGGTGTCGGCGTGGCCAGCACTCAAGAGCGCCTTGCGTACACGTTCGACGGAACTATTGAGTTCTGCCATGGATCAATCCGTAACTTAGTAGCCCGCCGCCAGCGCTCCGCGCGTGCGCGGGTCGGCGGCGCCGACATAGCCGTCGGCGGTGACTTCGATGGAGTTGGCCGAGGTGCCCGGCCGCGTCGGCACAATCATGTGGCCGCGCGCCGTGAGCGCCGCCAACACCTCCGGCGCAAAGCCCGGCTCAACCACAGTCTCCTCCGGCTGCCATTGCTGGTGAATGCGTGGCGCCGACACCGCATCGGCGACCGGCATCTGGAAGTCGATGACATTGGTGACGACCTGCAACACCGCGGTGATGATGCGGCTGCCGCCGGGCGAGCCGGTGATCAGCAGCGGCTTGCCGTCCTGCAATACAATCGTCGGCGTCATCGACGACAACGGCCGCTTGCCCGGCCCCGGCAAATTGGCGGCAAAGCCGACCAGCCCATAGGCGTTCGAGGCGCCGGCCTTGGCGGTGAAGTCGTCGAGTTCGTTGTTGAGCAGCACGCCGGTGCCGTCGGCAATCAGGCCGAGCCCGTATGAAAAGTTCAATGTGTAGGTGTTCGACACCGCATTGCCGTCGCGGTCGATGATCGAATGATGCGTGGTGTTCTGGCCTTCATGCTCGCCGGGCTTGCCGGGATGGATGTCGGCCGACGGCGTTGCCTTGTCGGTGATCTCCGCGCGCAAGCTATCGGCATATTTCTTCGAGATCAGCCCGGCCTGTGGAATCTTCACCGCGTCCGGATCACCCATGAACACGGCGCGGTCGGCATAGGCGCGCTTCATCGCCTCGATGAAGTAATGCAGTGCCTCGTCGCCGCGGCCGAGATGGCGCAGGTCGTAGCCTTCGAGAATGTTCAGCATCTCGATCAGATGCACGCCGCCGGATGACGGCGGCGGCATCGACACGATGGTGCGGCCGCGATAGGTGCCACGCACCACCGGTCGTTCGATGGCGCGATAGTTGGCAAGATCCTGTTCGGTCATGATGCCGCCGGCTTGCTGCACGGCATCGGCAATCAATTTGGCGGTCGTGCCTTCATAGAACGCGCGCGGGCCTCTGGCGGCAATGGCCTGGAGCGTATCGGCGAGATCGAACTGGATCAGCCGGTCGCCGGATTGCAGCGGCTTGCCGCCGTTCTTGAGAAGAATGCCTGCCGTCGAGGGAAAGCGCGCCAGCTTTTTCGCCGCGGCCGGCAGCGAATCGGCGAGGTCGTCCTGGACCCGGAAGCCTTGCTCGGCAAGCCTTATCGCCGGCGCGATGAGTTCGGCGAGCGACAATCTGCCCGAACCGTATTTGTCATGCGCCAGCGCCAGACCGGCGACCGTGCCGGGCACGCCGACGCTCAGGCCCGAATCGCGTGACTTCGCCGGATCGGGATTGCCGGCCGCGTCGAGGAACATGGTCGGCGTCGCCGCTTCCGGCGCGGTCTCGCGATAGTCGATGGCGATGTCGCGCGCCTCGTTGCCGCGCGCGCCCTTCGCCAGATGAATCACCATGAAGCCGCCGCCGCCGAGATTGCCGGCGCGCGGATAGGTGACGGCGAGCGCAAAGCCGACGGCGACCGCGGCGTCCACCGCATTGCCGCCGCGATCGAGAATGCCGACGCCGATCTGCGCGGCCAGGCGCTCCTGCGCCACCACCATGCCAAAGTGGCCGCCAATGCCGCGCGCTTGCGGAATCGTGGGCAGGGTCGACGCAAGCTGCGGCGTCGATTGCGCGAAGGCTAGCGTTCCGCTGAGGAAGAGGGCGAGGGTGAGGGAAATAATGCGGCGCATGTTTCTCTTCTTCACCTCTCCCCGCGTGCGGGGAGAGGTCGACTTCCAAGCGAAGCGCGGAAGTCGGGTGAGGGGGCTTTGATACCATACATAAATTAAAACGCCCCCTCACCCGGCTCGCTTCGCTCGCCACCCTCTCCCCGCGCGGCGGGGAGAGGGAAGATTACCGCGCCTGCGCGTGATACTGCGTGTTCGGCCGCATGTCGGTGGCCGCGGCGATGCGGTTCGACATGTTGAAGAAGCCGATCACCGCGGCGATGTCCCAAATGTCGCGGTCGGAGAAACCGGCGCGGCGCAACCGTTCGCGGTCGGCCTCCTCGACATTTGCCGGCGACGACGTCAGCTTCACCGCGAAGTCGAGCATGGCGCGCTGCCGCTTGTTCAGCCGCGCGGCGCGATAGTTCATCACCATCTGTTCGCCGAGCAGCGGGCTGCCGGAATATTGCCGCACCGCCGCGCCATGCGCGGTCATGCAGTAGTAACAACGGTTCTGCGACGACACCGCGACTGCGATCATTTCGCGCTCGAGCTTGGACAGGCCGCTATCGCCAAGCATCAGGTCGTTGTACAGCGCGACGAAGGCCTCCAGCTTGACGGTGTCGAAGGCATAGGCCGCCAGCACGTTCGGCACGAAGCCCAGTTTGTCCTGGCATTTCTTGAAATAAGCCGACATCGCCGGCGATAGCTTGCCGGCCGGCAGATTGAGCGCGACGACCGGCATGTCGTCCGGCATCGCCGGCGCCGCTTTGGCCTGCGCCGGTTTGCCAGAAGCTTTTGCCGCTTTCATTGGCGGCTTGACCGGTGCTTTGCCGTTCCTGCCGGTCTTTGTCTGCGCGCCGCCGCTCACCAGTCTGGCCATGGCCGTCGATCCCTTGGATTTCCTCACCCCAACCGCAAGTCTACAACGTTAAGCTTTTGTGCGAAATGCGATCGGACCCCAATTATTGCTTTTTATTTCAACGCTTTACGCAGCCGCTACGCCGCCGTGAAACTGCCACCGGCCCGTCATCAAAAGCTGCGTTGCTCTCGACGGATCGGCCTGGAAGGTGAAAACTCGCCGTCCGCCTCGGCCGATTCGCATTAGCGCGCATTGTCTCAGGATAGCGGTTTTTGGGCTTTCGACACCGCTTCCGCGCACCGCCAAACCCCGCGAGGTCCTCGTGCTTGATCATCTGACCGCCGACCGTCCCGGCAGCGCCGAAGAGGCCGCCGCCCGCAGCATCATCGAACAGGCCGGCGTCGCGCTGTACGGCCGCCGCGAAGACATATCGCCAGGCTTTGCCGGGCAACTGTTCGGCCGCGTCGTGCCGGACGATGTCGTTCATTACGGCGCCGCCGATCTGGCGCGGCTGGCCGAGCGGGCGTTCGATTATCTGAAAGAGCGCGCGCCGGGCACGACCAAGATCCGCTGCGAAACCGTGCAGCTCGCCGTGTCGGGCGAGCGCAAGGCGGTCACCGTCATCGAAGTGACCAATGACGACATGCCGTTTTTGGTCGATTCGGTGATGGGCGAGATCGCCGACCGCCATCTCGATGTGCGGCTGGTGGCGCACCCGGTGCTCGGCGTCGGACGCGATGGCGACGCCCTAGTCTTGGTCGGCGCCCCCGGCACCGCGGGAACCCTGCGTGAAAGCTTCATCCACATCCATGTCGAACCGATCGCCACCGCGGCGTGCGCCGATTTGGTGACCGCGCTGGAAGGCGTGATGAAGGAAGTGCGGCTGACGGTGCAAGACTGGAAGCCGATGCGTGCCCATGTCGAGGCCATCGTCGCTGGGCTCAAGAACAATCCGCCGCCGCTGCCGGTCGATGAAATCGCCGAGGCGATCCAGTTCCTGCAATGGCTGCTAGCCGACAATTTCACCTTCCTCGGCCTGCGCGATTATACGGTCGCCGGCCATTCGCTTGATCCCGATTTCGACAGCGGGCTCGGCATCATGCGCTCGCGGGAGATGCGCGTGCTGCGCCGTGGTGACGATCATCTGGAGATAACGCCGGAGATCATGGCGTTTCTCAACGAGCCGCGGCCGCTGATTATCGCCAAGGCGAACGTCCACTCCCGCGTTCATCGCCGTGTTTATCTCGATTATATCGGCGTCAAAAGTTTCGACGCCGCCGGCAACCTTGTCGGCGAGCATCGCATCGTCGGCCTGTTTACATCGACGGCCTATACGCGCAATGCGCACGGCATGCCTTATCTGCGCCGCAAGATCGCGGCGATCGAGCAGCGCGCCGGCTTCGATCCGCAAAGTCACTCCGGCAAGGCGCTGGCCAACGTACTGGAGCATTATCCGCGCGACGAATTGTTTCAGGTCGACGAGGACACGCTTTACGAATTCGCTCAAGCAATTCTCCAGCTCGAAGAACGGCCGCGCGTGCGCGTGCTGGCGCGCCGGGACCGTTTCGATCGCTTCGTCTCGGTCATGGTCTTCGGGCCGCGCGAGCGCTACGACAGCGCCATTCGCGTCAAGATTGGCGAGTATCTGGCGAGCGCTTTCATCGGCCGTGTCTCGGCCTTCTATCCGTACTTCCCGGAAGGCCCGCTGGTGCGCGTGCATTTCATCATCGGCCGCTCGGGCGGCGCGACGCCGGATGTGCCGCGCGATCGTCTGGAAGACGATGTCGCCGATATCATCCGCAGCTGGACCGACGGCTTGCAGGCCTCGCTCGCTCTGGTCAACGCGCCGGACAAGGCGCGCGAACTGTTCGCGCGCTATCGCAACGCATTCAGCGCCGGCTTTCACGATGTTTACACCGCCGCCGTCGCTTGCGGCGATATCCGCGTCATGGAGACCCTGAACGAGCACCGTCCGCTCGGCGTCGACTTTCATCACCGGCTCGAGGAAGAGCAGCGCCAGACCGGACTCAAGGTCTGGAGCTACGACCGGCCGCTGCCGCTGTCGGAGCGCGTTCCGGTACTGGAAAACATGGGTTTTCGCGTCATCGACGAGCGCACCTATCACATCGAGCCGGGAGACTCCCGCGATATCTGGTTCCACGACATGCTGCTGGAACGCCACGACGGCGCTGCCATCGATCTCGATACCGGCAAGGTGCGGCTGGAAGCCGCCTTCCTGATGGTGATGCGCGGCAGCGCCGAGAACGATGGCTACAACGCGCTGACTTTGCTCGGCGGTCTCGCCTGGCGCGATGTCGCGCTGGTGCGCACTTTGTCGCGCTATCTGCGCCAGATCCGCGTTCCCTATTCGCAGGATTACATGTGGGCGACGATGGTGAAGCACGCGCCCTTGGCGTCCGATGTGGTCGAACTGTTCCACGCCCGCTTCGATCCGCGCGATGCTGCGGCAAAGGTGCGCGACGAAAGGCAAAAGGAAATTGCCGCGCCCATCGAGGAGGCGTTGGAAAAGGTCGACAGCCTCGACGAGGACCGCATTTTGCGTTTGTTCGTCAATGCCGTGCAGTCGGCGATCCGCACCAATTTCTACCAGACCGACGATGCCGGCCACGTCAAGGCGCAGATCGCCATCAAGTTCGAGAGCGGCAAGCTCACGGAAATGCCGCTGCCGCGGCCGCTCTACGAAATCTTCGTCTATTCGCCGCGTGTCGAAGGCGTGCACATGCGCTTCGGCAAGGTGGCGCGCGGCGGCATCCGGTGGTCCGACCGGCCGCAGGATTTCCGCACCGAGATTCTCGGTCTGGTGAAAGCGCAGCAGGTCAAGAATGCGGTCATCGTGCCGGTCGGCGCCAAAGGCGGCTTCGTGCCGAAGCTGATGCCGAAGGGTGCGTCGCGTGATGTCGTGCAGGCCGAGGGCATCGCCACCTATAAGATCTTCATCGGCACGCTATTGGACATTACCGACAATTATGCGCCGGACGGCAGCATCGTTCCACCCGATTGCGTGGTGCGGCACGAGGGCGACGATCCCTATCTCGTCGTCGCCGCCGACAAGGGCACCGCGACTTTCTCCGACATCGCCAATGCGCTGTCGATCGAGCACGGCTACTGGCTCGGCGATGCCTTCGCTTCCGGCGGATCGGTCGGTTACGATCACAAGGTGATGGGCATCACCGCGCGCGGCGCCTGGGAATCGGTCAAGCGCCACTTCCGCGAAATGGATATCGATATCGGCGTGACGCCGTTCACCGCCGTCGGCGTCGGCGATATGTCGGGCGATGTCTTCGGCAACGGCATGCTGCGCGAGCAAACCACGAAGCTGCTCGCCGCGTTCGATCACCGCGACATTTTCATCGATCCGGATCCCGATCCGAAAGCGGCGTTCGCCGAACGCGCGCGGCTGTTCGCTTTGCCGCGCTCGAGCTGGCAGGACTACGACAAGTCGCTGATTTCCCAGGGCGGCGGTGTCTATCCGCGCGCGTCCAAGGAAATCAAACTATCGCCGGAAGCCCAGAAGATCATCGGCGTCGGCGATAGCGTGACGCCGCAAGCCTTGATGAAGGCGATCCTGAAAATGCCGGCCGATCTGTTGTTCTTCGGCGGCATCGGCACTTATGTGCGTTCATCGGCCGAGAATGATGAAGCCGCCGGCGACCGCGCCAACGACGCCATCCGCATCGCCGGCTCTGACTTGCGCGTCAAGGTGGTCGGCGAGGGCGCCAATCTTGGCATGACGCAGCGCGGCCGCATCGAAGCGGCGCTGCATGGTGTGCGCCTCAACACCGATGCGATCGACAATTCGGCGGGCGTCAATACCTCGGACGTCGAGGTCAATATCAAAATCGCGCTGTCGGTGCCGGTGCGCGACGGCCAGATGACCACCGAGGCGCGTAACGCGCAGCTCGCCGAAATGACCGAGGAAGTCGGCCATCTCGTACTGCGCAACAATTATCAGCAGACTCTGGCGATTTCGCTGGCGCAACGGCGCGGCCTGGAAGATCTGGGCTTTCAGCAGCGCCTGATGCAGACACTGGAAAAGCAGGGCTTGCTCGACCGCGCCGTCGAGTATTTGCCGGACGAAATGGCGATTGCCGACCGGCGCAAGCGCGACCAGCCGCTGACGCGGCCGGAACTGGCGGTGCTGCTCGCTTATGCCAAGCTGACGCTGTACAGCGAATTGCTCGACTCGACCGTGCCTGACGATCCTTATCTCGGCCGCGAACTCGGCCGTTACTTCCCCAAGGTGATGTCGGAGAAGTATCCCGAGGCGCTGCACGTACACCGGCTGCGCCGCGAGATCATCGCCACGCAACTGACCAATTCGATGATCAATCGCGGCGGCTCGACCTTGATCGTGCGCATCGCCGACCAGACTGGCGCGGCGCCGGCTTCGATCGCCGCCGCCTTCGCCGCCGTGCGCAACAGCTACGGCCTGATCGAGTTGAACGGCGAGATCGATGCGCTGGATAACAAGCTCAAGGGCAAGGTCCAGCTGTCGCTTTATGCCGCCGTGCAAAACCTGTTGCTCGATCGGCTGGTCTGGTTTCTGCGTAATGTCGATCTCAAGCAGGGTCTGGAAAAAATCGTCGCGCATTACCGCGGCGGCATTGCCGAAATCGAAAGCGCGCTCGCCACCGCCTTGCCGAAGCACGCCGCGTCGGCGCGCGCCAAGCGCGTCGCTGATCTGACCCGCGCCAATGTGCCGGAAGCGCTCGCCGGCAGGATCGCCAATCTCGATCTGCTCAGCGCCGCGCCGGATATCATCCATGTCGCCGACCGCGCCAAGAAGCCGCTCGCCGAAGTCACGGCGACGTACTTTGCCACCGAAGCCTTCTTCCAGCTCGACCGCGTCGCCGCGGCGGTGCCGGGCATCGTCGTGTCGGATTATTTCGATCGCCTCGCGCTCGATCGCGCGCTCGACTCGATTGGTGATGCCGAACGCCGCCTGACCGCGGCGATGGTGGCGACCGGCGCCTCCGGCGTCGAGGCTGTCGAGCAATGGGTCAAGCCGCGCGCGGCTGAAGTCGAACGCATCCGCGCCGCGATTCACGAAATCGCCGGGAGCGGGCTGACGTTGTCGAAGCTGTCGGTGGCGGCGAGTCTGCTGGGCGATCTGGCGCGGGAGTGAGATTATCCCTCCCCTGAAAGGGGAGGGTCCGGCGCGTCAGGCCGGGGGTGGGGTATCGCTTAACGTCTGGCAAAACCCCACCCGGCTCGCATTCGCTCGCCACCCCTCCCCCTGCGGGGGAGGGATAAGCACTTAATGCCTGAAATGCCGCGTCCCGGTGAACACCATGGCGATGCCGTGACTGTCGGCGGCCTCGATCACCTCGTTGTCGCGCATCGAGCCGCCGGGCTGAATGACCGCGGTGGCGCCGGCCTCGATCGCCACCAGCAGTCCATCGGCGAACGGGAAGAACGCATCCGAGGCGACCACCGAGCCCTTGGTCATTGGCGCGCTCAAACCTAATTCCTTCGCTGCGTCCTCCGCCTTGCGCGCCGCGGTGCGCGCCGAATCGACACGGCTCATTTGCCCGGCGCCGATGCCGACGGTGGCGAGGTTCTTGGCATAGATGATGGTGTTCGACTTGACGTGCTTGGCGACGCGGAACGCAAAGCGCAAATCGGCAAGTTCGGCTTCGCTTGGCGCGCGTTTGGTGACGACCTTGAGCGTCATGTCGTCGACCACGGCATTGTCGCGCGACTGCACCAGCAAGCCGCCGGCGACTGACTTCACCGTCAGTCCTTGCGAGCGCGGATCGGGCAGGCCGCCGGCGAGCAGCAGACGCAAATTCTTTTTCGCCGCGACGATGGCGATGGCTTCGTCGGTCGCATCCGGCGCGATGATGACTTCGGTGAAAATCTCGGTAACCGCGCGCGCTGCGTCAGCATCCAGAATTCGATTGAAAGCGACGATGCCGCCGAAGGCCGAGGTCGAGTCGCAAGCCAGCGCTTTCTTGTAGGCTTCCAGCAGGCTCGCACCTTCGGCAACGCCGCACGGATTGGCGTGCTTGACGATGACGCAAGCCGGCGTCCGCTTGGCGTCGAACTCGCCGATGCATTCATAGGCCGCGTCGGTGTCGTTGATGTTGTTGTAGGACAGCTCCTTGCCCTGCACCTGCCGCGCGCTGGCGACGCCCGGCCGCGCGCCCGGCGTCTTGTAGAACGCGGCGCTCTGGTGCGGATTCTCGCCGTAGCGCAGCGGCTGCACCAGCCGGCCGCCGAAGGCGCGGTAGTCCGGCGCATCGTTCTTCAACGTCTCGGCAAACCAGTTGGAGATCGCCGCGTCGTAAGCGGCGGTGCGCGCATAGGCCTTGGCGGCGAGACGCTGGCGCAGTTCCAGCGAGGTCATTCCGGAATGTGCGGTAAGCTCGTCAAGCACGGCAGCATAATCGGTCGCCTCGACCACGACGGTGACGTCGGCGTGGTTCTTGGCAGCGGCGCGGATCATCGCCGGCCCGCCTATGTCGATGTTCTCGATGCAGTCGTCGTAGGCGGCGCCCTTGGCGACGGTTTCCTCGAACGGATAGAGGTTCACCACCAGCAGATCGATCGGCTTGATCTTGTGCGCCTGCATCGACGCGGCGTGTTCCTTGTTGGCGCGGATCGCCAATAGCCCACCATGGACGCCCGGATGCAAAGTCTTGACCCGGCCGTCCATCATTTCCGGAAAGCCGGTCAGGTCGGCGACGTCGGTCACATCAAGACCTGCGTCCTTCAGCGCCTTGGCGGTGCCGCCGGTCGAGACCAGGTCGATGCCTAGTCCCGATAATGTCCTGGCGAATTCGATCAATCCCGTTTTGTCGGACACCGACAGCAGGGCGCGGGTAATGCGGGGATGGCTGGTCATCCGCCCTTAATGTCGCCCACAGCCTTTGCCCGCAAGAGGAAAGGTGAGGCAAATCACAACGGCAATCAGAGGCGGCGATCAGAGCGGTAATTCCGGCTCGTCGAGCCGGTCGGGCTTGGCCCCCGGCGTCGCTGGCGGGGTGTGGCGGAAGCTCCAGCGCACCTTGGCAGTCTCGCGCGCCTTGCCGTAGACGACGATCTGCACGGCGCGGCGCGGGCCGTCGGAGCCGGCCAGATAGACGCTTTCCTCGACATGGACGGTCTCGCCCAGGGTGGCGAAGGTCCACACTTCCTTGTCCGGCAGCAGCAAAATGACGCCGCGGCCTTCCGACAGCCGGTTGGCCTTCACGGCCGGGTGCAGGTGGAAGCGGATGGCGTAATCGTCCGCGGCGCGTGCCGGAATCTCGCCGCCGCCGGCGCCGGTAAAAGAGTCCTCGCCGTCGACGGTATCGCCGTCGCGGCTGACGCGCACCGTGCGCTCGTGCACGATGCCGAAGTCGCCGGCATAGCCATCATGCGACGCCACCAATACAGCCGCCTCGGCGCTGTCGCTGCGCTCGATCTTGACCGTGTGCGGACCGGCGACGATCGGCGTGCCGGCCAGCAGCCGGCGCACCGACTTCGATTCGAGAAAGCGGCATGACGAGGTGTCGTTCAGGGTGACGGTCGAATGCGCCGCGGTGGCGCGCGCCACCTGCCGCCAGTTTTCGCGGTTCATCGCCGGCAGGCCGCAATTGACCACCAGCCGGTGCTGCTTCCACGACATCTCGAACGACAGGCAGCCGGCATGCGCCTCGTGGCTGAGCGACACCGGCGGCGGCCGCCCGGTATCCATCAGCAGCACGGTCGGCCCGGCGTCGATGCGCTGATAGCCGGAATGCGGCGCGTTCGACACCGGCGTGCCGCGCGCATCGTCATAGGCGAGCACGGTGGCGAGCAGATCGACCGGCGTCGGCCCCATGCCGTTGAATTGGGCGAAGTTGCCGTCGGGATGGCGGAAGAAGCGCAGCATCGGCATCATGCGGTCGATGGCGTTGTTGATCGCCTGCGGCGGTTGCAGGTTGCGCGCCGAGAAAAGCTGCCGCAGCGGCAGGAGGTCGATCAAGAGTTCGATCAGCGCGCCGGGATTGCGGCTGATATGGCCGCCATCGGGCAAAACCTGTGTCCGCAGTTCCTCGATCAGTTTTCGCGCCGTCGGCCGCAATTGCCCCGACAGGCCTTGCAGGCAGAGCGCCGCGAAGGTCAGCGCGATCAATGCTTGCAGGCGCGGCAGGCCCTCGCGGCATTCGCTGAGGTTGCGGCGCAGATAGCGCACCTGCCGCGACAGGCTGCGGATGAAGCGGCGATAGAAGCGCGCATCGGCGTCCTGCAGGATGAACGGTGACTGGCTGAGCCAGCAGACGATGCGGCGCGACAGGATGTCGGGCTGCCAGCCAACGGGGTGCCAACTGCCCTGCTCGTTGATCCAATCGTCGATCAGCGAGCGGGCATTGGCGCGGGTGATCGCTGAATCGGCGGCGCGCAGATGGCGCAGCCAGGCGAAGCTCAACAGGATCGACGCCCATTCGTCGGACGGCGGCGTCATCTCGAACGGCGTACGGCGGTCGCAGATCACCACCTTGCCGGCAAAGGCAAAACGGCCGGCATAGATTTCGGCGGCCCGGGTGGCGTCGGCGGTGCGAAGATCCTGAGGCGCAATAACCAGCCGGTCGGTCTTGGTCGAGGCGAAACGCCAGCGCATCAGCAGATGCGTGCTCAGGCCCCCGACCAGGCTTCGGAACGCACGGCGGCCGATCAGCGCGGACAGCCTGGCTCGTTCGGTGACCGAAACCCGCGTCATTGGCTTGTTCACCCCCGGCCACGCGGCGTGATTCCCGCGCGCAATCCGTAGGATAGCGAAGGGGTGACAGACGTCCAAATTGAACGCCGCCCGCCGCGAACTCTGTCGCCTCCCCTCCCCCTTGTGGGGAGGGGGTTGGGGGTGGGGGTAGCTGCGATAAACACTAAGCATTATCGCTATTACCCCCCTCCCTAACCCTCCCCCACAAGGGGGGAGGGAACAGACTGAATTTGCTGCGTGGCTTGTGAATATCAGGTCTGCCGGACGAGCCGGGCGGCGTAGAAGCCGTCGAGGCCCGCCCATTGCGGCTCGGGGTCGGGCAGATAGTGCGGCAGGGTGCGGAGCGCGCCGTCGGCGGTGATGAACTCGGCGTGGCCGAACACGTCGCCGGGCTGGATCGGTTGGCGGGTGACGCGCGGCTCTCGCGCCAGCAAGGCTTCGATCTGCTGCTCGCCTTCCTCCGGCTCCAGCGAACAGACGCAGTACACCAAGGTGCCGCCGGGCCGCGTCAGTTCGACGGCGCGGTCGAGCAATCGCGATTGCAGCGACGTCAGCACACCGAGATCGGCTTCCGACTTCAGCCATGGCACATCGGGATGACGGCGGATGGTGCCGGTCGAGGTGCACGGTGCGTCGAGCAGCACGCCGTCGAATTGCCGCTCCGGTTTCCATTCGATTGCATCGGCGGCGATGGTTTCAACCTTGAGGCCGAGCCGCGCGAAATTCTCCGAGACGCGCGACAGTCGCGCCGGCGAACGATCGACGGCGGTGACATGGGCGCCGGCCGCGGCGAGCTGCGCGGTCTTGCCGCCGGGCGCCGCGCATAGATCGCAAATGTTGAGTCCGTTGACGTCGCCGAATAATCTGGCCGGAATCGACGCGGCGGCGTCCTGCACCCACCAGGCGCCTTCGGCAAATCCCGGCAGCAATGTAATCGCGCCATGCGCCAGAGTGCGCACCGTGCCGGTCGGCATGACGCGGCCATGCACATGTTCGGCCCAGACTTGCGGGTCTTTCTTGACGCTGAGATCGAGCGCAGGCTCGTGGCCGTTGGCCAGCGCGATGGCGCGCGCGGTTTCGGTGCCGTAATTCTTGCGCCAGCGTGCGATCAGCCACGGCGGCGTGTCGCGCTGCACCTTGTCGGTCAGCACCGTGTCGCGCGACTGCGCCACCTTGCGCAGCACGGCGTTGATCAGCCCGGCATAGCGCGCGGCGCGGCGGTCGGCTTGCGCCAGCCGGACCGACAGGTCGACGGCGGCATGGTCGGGCACGTCGAGCCAGAGAATTTGCGCGGCGCCGACCAGCAGGATGGTTTCGGTGCGCGGCGCGTCGGCGGGAAATCCCTTGTCGAGAAAACCGAGCAGCAGATGCCGCAAGGTGCCGAGGCGGCGCAGCGCGGTGGCGGTCAGCCGCCGCATCAGCGCGCGGTCGCGGTCCGGCAAAGCGGCGAGGCCGAGATGGGCGCCCTTGCCGGAAAGCTGTTCGTCCAGGGCCAGCTTCTTGCGCAGCACGCCATCGATGATGTCGACGGCGATTCGCCGGGCGGCGAGGCCCGGAACTTCGGCTTGCGGAGAGGTGCGCGGTCGCGGCATGTCCCCTTATTGCCACAAATTGTGTCGCTCTCGCGAGCATTTGGCCAAAAAGGTCGGCTTTTCACAGATTTAGCCACCATTCGCAGGGGGTACTCAGAAACCGCGGACTAGATCCTACTCAAGGTTGAATCGGCGGGCGAAGCCTATCGGCCGGGCTATTTTGCTTTGCGCGAATCGCGGGCCGGCCTATCCATGGGTGCATGTTCCTAGCAGCGAAACAACGCGGTGTGGCCGGCGGTGTGCCGGTATGGGCAGCGGCCTGCTTTGCCGCCGGCCTTGCCGTCGGGGCGTTGGTCGTGTCCGGCAGCGCCCTGCGCACGGACGGGGCCGTCGCCAACGTGCCGCCTTTGTCTGCGCCGGCGAACGCTGCCTTGCGCAGCGGTCATCCGGCCGAGGTGCTGCGCGTCTTCGATGGCGACACGTTCGAGGCGCGCGTGCGCGTCTGGCCCGGCATGGACATCACCACACGGGTGCGGCTGCGCGCAATGCCTTGCAACGTATGTTGAATGAAGGCGCGGTCGCTGTCTCAGGCGTGGGCCTGGACAAGTACGGCGGTCGTGTCGATGCCGATGTCTCGACCGCGCGCACGAGCGATGTGTCGGCGGCGTTGATCGAGCGCGGCCTGGTGCGGCGTTATTCCGGCGGCAAGCGGGAAGGGTGGTGCTCTTCTCTCACCTCCCCCTGAAAGGGGGAGGTCGCTCGCCGGAGTGTAACGGAGGCGAGCGGGTGGGGGTCGATCGGCCAATAAGATAACCCCCTCCCTAACCCTCCCCCTTTCAGGGGGAGGGAATAGAGAGCTACTGCAGCACAATCACCGGCGTCCCGACCCGTGCGCGATAGTACAGGTCCAGCACATCCTGATTATGCATGCGGATGCAGCCGTGCGAGACGTAGCCGCCGATCGAACTTGGATCGTTGGTGCCGTGAATGGCGTAGTTGCCGCGGTCCAGTCCCATCGCCGCGGCGCCCATCGGATTGCGTGGTGAGCCGGAAGGTATCACCTCGGTGCGGCCTGGTACGCGCGTCCAGGCCGGCCGCAGGTCTTTCTGCGCGATGCGCGCATGACCGTGCCAGGCGAGACCGGCCTTGCCGACGCCGACCGGATAGCGCACCGCGCGCTCGCCGGGCAGAACGAAATACAGCATGCGCTGGCTGGTCGAGACGATAATGCTGCCCGGCGCATAGCCGCGCATGGCGACAACGTCGCGCGCCTGCGCGGGATCGAGCCTTTGCGCGAACAGCAAGGCCGCCGCAACGGCGAGGCCAAATACGAAATGGCGAAGCAGTCTCATCGCTCCACAATCACCGGCGTGCCGACATCGACCATGCGATACAGTTCGCGAATGTCGCGATTATACATGCGGATGCAGCCGTAAGAAACGAAGCCGCCGATGGAAGCGGGGTTGTTGGTGCCGTGAATGGCATATTCGCCGCCGCGCAAGGTCAGCGCCGCGGCGCCCATCGGATTGTCTTCGTCGCCGCCCTTGATCAACTTCGGCAAATGCGGCTGCTCGCGGCGGATTTCGTCGGGCGGCGCCCAATCCGGCTCGACATATTTGCCTTCGATGCGCGCTCTGCCGGTCCACGCCTTGCCGGCGCGGCCGACGCCGACCGGATAACGGATCGCGCGCTCGCCATCGATGACATAATAAAGCTGCCGTTCGCTGGTTTTGACCACGATGGTGCCCGGCGCGAAGCCGGAGAAATTAACGACGTTGCGCGCCGCCGAATGGGCGACGACCGCGGCGAGCAGGGCCCAGACCAGAACGAAGGTCACGAACAGCGCCGTGCGCTTGATGAAGACATGTTGCATGAGAAAGCCCGCCAGAGAATTTGATGGCGATACTAATCATGCGCGCGAAGGCTTCACCTGAAAGCCTTCGGTAACCTGAATCCATGCGGTTAATTGGGAACCGGCTTTCTTCTTACCCTCTCCCCATAGGCGAGCGAACGCTCGCCGTTCGGCGAGCTATGTGGGAGAGGGTGGCTCGCGCTGAACGAAGTGAAGCGTGAGACGGGTGAGGGGTCAGTGCCAGACGTTTGACTCTGACCCCTCACCCGCCCTCGCTGACGCTCGGGCACCCTCTCCCTCAAGGGGAGAGGGTAAGGGAGCCTGCGTCAACGTTAGAAACCTACGCCCCCGCGCCGGCTTTCTTGTTCTGCCGGTTGTTGACGAGATCGTCGACCACCGCCGGATCGGCGAGCGTCGAGGTGTCGCCGAGATTGCCGAATTCGTCCTCGGCGATCTTGCGTAAGATGCGGCGCATGATCTTGCCGGAGCGCGTCTTCGGCAGGCCGGGCGAGAACTGGATGAGGTCTGGCGCCGCGAACGGGCCGATTTCCTTACGCACCCACTGCACCAGCTCCTTGCGCAGTTCCTCGGATGGCTTCTCGCCGGCCATCAAGGTCACGTATGCGTAGATGCCCTGGCCTTTGATGTCGTGCGGATAGCCGACGACGGCGGCTTCCGACACCTTGGCGTGCGCAACCAAAGCGCTCTCGACTTCCGCCGTGCCCATGCGGTGGCCGGAGACGTTGATGACGTCGTCGACGCGGCCGGTGATCCAGTAATAGCCGTCCTCGTCGCGGCGGCAGCCGTCGCCGGTGAAGTATTTTCCGGGATAGGTCTTGAAGTAGGTGTCGATGAAGCGCTGGTGGTCGCCATAGACCGTGCGCATCTGGCCCGGCCATGAATCGGCGATGCACAGATTGCCGCTATTGGCGCCTTCCAAGAGCTTGCCCTCGGCATCGACCAGTTCAGGAATGATGCCGAAGAACGGCCGCGTCGCCGAACCGGGCTTGAGCTTGGTCGCGCCCGGCAGCGGCGTAATCAGAATGCCGCCGGTCTCGGTCTGCCACCAGGTGTCGACGATCGGCGCGCGGTCTTCGCCGACGACGTGGTAGTACCACTCCCACGCTTCCGGATTGATCGGCTCGCCGACGCTGCCCAACAGCTTGAGCGTCTTGCGCGAGGTCTTCTTCACCGGCTCGTCGCCGCCCTGCATCAGTGCGCGGATCGCGGTCGGCGCGGTGTAGATGATGTTGACCTTGTGCTTGTCGCAGACTTCCCAGAAGCGCGACGTGGTCGGATAGTTCGGCACGCCTTCGAACATCAGCGAGATGGCGCCGTTGGCCAGCGGCCCGTAAACGATGTAGCTGTGCCCGGTAACCCAGCCGACATCGGCGGTGCACCAGTACACGTCGCCGTCGTGATAATCGAACACGTACTGGTGCGTCATCGCGGCGTACAGCAGATAGCCGCCGGTTGTGTGCAGCACGCCTTTCGGCTTTCCGGTCGAACCCGAGGTGTAGAGAATGAACAGCGGATCCTCCGCGCTCATTTCCTCGCACGGGCACTCGGCCGGCACGGTCTTGGCGATGTCGTCGTAATAGACGTCGCGGCCGGCCTTCATGTTGACGGCGGCATTGGTGCGCTTGACGACGATGACGGTCGAGACGCCGCCGACCTTGTCGCAGGCGGCATCGACATTGGCCTTGAGCGGCACCTTGCGGCCGCCGCGCAGGCCTTCATCGGCGGTCACGACGACGGCGGATTGGCAATCCTCAAGACGGCCGGCGATCGAATCCGGCGAGAAGCCGCCGAAGATCACCGAATGCACCGCGCCGATGCGGGCGCAGGCGAGGATCGACACCGCCGCTTCCGGGATCATCGGCATGTAGATGGTGACGCGGTCGCCTTTCTTGACGCCGCGCGCCTTCAACACATTGGCGAAGCGCATGACGTCGGCATGCAATTGCTTGTAGGTGATCGCCTTGCTGTCTTTCGGATCGTCGCCTTCCCAGAGAAGGGCGGTCTGGTCGCCGCGCTTGGCGAGATGGCGGTCGACGCAATTGTACGAGGCGTTGAGGGTACCGTCCTCGAACCATTTGATCGAGACGTTGTGCGGGTCGTAGGTCGTGTTCTTGACCTTGGTCGGTTGCTTGATCCAGTCGATCCGCTTGGCCTCGTCGCCCCAGAATCCGTTCGGATCCTTGATCGAGCGCGCGTACATTTCCTTGTACTTGGCGTCGTCGATATAGGCCTTCGACGCCCACGCGGCCGGAACGTCGTAAATCTTGTCGGACATGGCACTTCCTCCCCGCCCACCCGGTTGACCCCGGCGGCAATTATAATCCGGGCCCATTATGCGACGCCGGATCGACGCGCCACAAGCCGCAGGCCTGCGACTTTGGTCGGGTGTGGCAATTGGCAAAGATCAAGGCGCTCCTTCTTCATCCCTCCCCGTGAACGGGGAGGGATAAGAAGATTACGGTCCCCAGGCGCCGACGATGCCGCCGATGATGGCCAGGACGCCGAGCCAGTGGGCGCCGTCGATGACGGTCAGCATGATTTTCCGCCCGCTATAGGCGTTATTGACCACGATGGTGGTCAGGACGAACCCGATCCAGCAGAACGCCCCGGTGATCATGCCGGCGCGCAGGCTCCACAGCCCGCTATGGGTGAGGATGCCGTAGATCGTCACCGCCATGACGAATTCGGCGATGAAGGACAGCACGAAGGGCGCAGCCTTGGCGGCGCCGGACTTGCCGGCGTTCTCGGCCTTCAGACCTTCAACCGTCTTGCCCTGGGCGGCGAGCCATTTCCCGCCCAGCGCTGTGTAATACACCGCACCGAACAGCCAG
>CAMBQQ010000067.1 GCA_945870035.1 Rhizobium sp. Q54
CGCCACGCCGTTGCCGCCCATGGCATTGAGGGTATCGACGAAGATGGGATTGCCCATCACGCGGATCTTCATGCCCTTCATGTCGTCCATCGAGGCGACGGGCTTCTTGCTGTTATAGAGGTTGCGCGTGCCGCCGGTCATCCAGCACAGGCCGATCAGGTTGGCGTTCGGATGATCGGACAGCTTCTTGAGCATTTCGTCGCCGATCGGTCCGGTCACGACCTTCTTCATGTGCTCCGGATCGCGGAAGACGAACGGCAGATTGAAGGCGTTGAGTTCGGGCACCAGCGAGCCCATCGGCCCGAGGCTGATACGCGCGATCTGAAGCGCGCCGATCTGCGCCTGCTCGATCATTTCCTTTTCGCCGCCGAGCTGCATCGACGGGAACATCTGAACGCTGATGCGACCGTTGGTCGCCGCCTCCAGCTTCTTGCCCATGCGCACGACCGCTTCCACGGTCGGATAGCCGAGCGGATGCACGTCGGTGGCTTTAAGTACAATTTTTTGCTGGGCAACGGCGGGGCTCGCGCCGAAAGCAGCGGCGGCCGCCAGGACGCCGGCGGCGGCAATAAGCAATCTGCGTGTCGTCATGTGAAAATATCCTCCCTCGTGTGTTATTTTCGTCGCTCACCGTCGCCCGGTTTTGGTACAACGGATTGATCGTCGCAGCATAGCATGCTACTCATCAGGTCATATGATGACAACGTCGGCGGTCGCCGGTCAAGTGCGCGGGATCGAAGTTTGACGAAAAATCTTTCCTTGCTCCGCCCTGTCGAGGCCCCGCGCGGCCTGTCGGCGGAAATTGTCGCCCGCCTCACCGCCGATATCATCAGCGGCAAGTTGCTGCCGGGTTCGCGTCTGCCGACCGAACAGGAAATGATCGCCGCCACCGGCGTCAGCCGCACCGTTATTCGCGAAGCGGTCGCCGCGTTGCGCGCCGATCGTCTTGTCGTCAGCAAACAGGGCATCGGCACGTTCGTCGCCGAGCATGTGCGCCGTCCGTTCCGCGTCGATTTCGACGAAAGCTCGTCGCTGCGCGATGTGTTGAACGTCATGGAACTGCGCACCGGCGTCGAAGTCGAAGCCGCAGGGCTTGCCGCCGAGCGCGCCACGCCGGCGCAGATCAAGAAAATCACCGAGCGCTTCACCGCCATTCAGGCCGCCATCGACCGCGGCGAAAACGCCGTCGACCAGGACTTCGCCTTTCACTGCGAGATCGCCGAAGCCACCGGCAATCAGCAGTTCAAGGGCTTTCTCGAATATCTTGGCAGCTTCGTCATTCCGCGCCAGACGGTGTGGGGACGCTCGGCGCCGCTGTTGGGGCGCACCAACCTCACCTCGTTCCAGCGCGAGCACGAAACGATACTCAACGCCATCCGCACCGGCGCCGTGCAGAAAGCGCGCGCCGCCATGCGCGCGCATCTCGGCAACAGCCGGTTGCGCCACAGCAAACTCGCCACCGAGATGGGCATTAAGTAGCTATGCGCCCGCACGGGCACGATCCCTCCACCGTCATGGCCGGGCATAGCCGTCCGAAGGACGGCGTGCTTGCACGCCTATGTCCCGGCCATCCACGTCTTTCTTTCTTGAAACAAGACGTGGATGGCCGGCATAAAGCCGGCCATGACAAGATCTAAACGCCTTCAAATATAATGGGCCCGTCATGAAAAAAATTCTGGTTACCGGCGCCGCCGGCGGCATCGGCACGCGCATGCGGCAATTGCTGCCGGCGATCTATCCCGACATTCGCTGGAGCGACATTCGCAAGCCCGACAACTTGAAAGCCGGCGAGGAGTTCGTCGCGGCCGATCTCGCCGAACTCGCTCAGGTCGAGGCCGCCGTCAAAGGCTGCGACGCTATCGTGCATTTCGGCGGCTTCTCGGTCGAAGGTTCGTGGGAGACCATTCTCGCCGCCAATATCATCGGCTGCCGCAACATGTACGAGGCGGCGTACCGGCACGGCGTCAAGCGCGTCATCTTCGCCTCGTCCAACCACGCCGTCGGCTTTTATCCGCGCAGCCAGAAGATCGGCGTCGATGTCACCGTGCGTCCGGATTCGCGCTACGGCGTCAGCAAGGCCTTCGGCGAAGCCATGGGCGCGCTCTATGCCGACAAACATGGCCTGCGTGTCACCTGTCTGCGGATCGGCAATTTCGGCGACGCGCCGATTGACGTGCGCCGCCTGTCGATCTGGCTCAAGCCGGAAGACCTGGTGCAACTCGTCCGCATCGGCCTCGAGCATCCCGACATTCATTTCGAGATCTTCTACGGCGCTTCCGACAATGCCGCCGCCTGGTGGGACAACAGCAACGCCCACAAGTTCGGCTACAGGCCAACGGGACGGGCCGAGGACTTCCGGGCCCAGGCCGAGGAAGCCCAGAAGAAACTCCCGGCCGACCCGGTGGGCGACCTTCTGCAGGGCGGCACCTACCCGTCCGACGAATACGACGCCGATAAAAGGGCGCGTTGAAGCCGCCAAATCGCGCAAATAATTACCCCATGCGGCGGGTTGCCGCTTCGTGCTAGGCTCGGCGTTCCTTAGAAGCGACGCCAGGACCTTTCGACTTGCACAGCTATTCGCCCGATCAAGATCACGTTTTGACCCTGCCGCCCGAATTGTTCGGTTACCGGCTGCTGGCCGATCCGCGCCTCAACAAGGGCACCGCCTTCACCGAGGAAGAGCGCACCGCCTTCGGCCTGCACGGCCTGTTGCCTCTCACGGTGTTCAATATTGAAGACCAGGTGCGGCGCCGTATACAGGTGCTGCGCGAATTCCACACCGACCTCGAACGCTATGCCTTCCTGCGCGAGCTGCAGGATACCAACGAGACGCTCTATTACGCCCTGCTCAGCCAGAACGTCGAAGAGTTGCTGCCTATCGTCTACACGCCGACCGTCGGCGCCGGCTGCAAATCCTTCAGCCGCCTGTATCGCAAGCCGCGCGGCCTGTTTCTCTCCATGCCACATCGCGACCGGATCAGGCAGATCCTCGCCAATCCGCTGTTCGACCAGACCGAGGTCGTCGTCGTCACCGATGGCGAGCGCATTCTCGGCCTCGGCGACCAGGGCGCCGGCGGCATGGGCATACCGATCGGCAAACTGGCGCTGTACACCGCCTGCGGCGGCATCGATCCGGCGACGGCCTTGCCAATCTTCCTGGATGTGGGCACAGACAACGAAGAAATCCTCAACGACCCGCTTTACATCGGCTGGCGCCACAAGCGCGTGCGCGGCGAGGAATACGATTCCTTCATCGCCGAATTCGTCGCCGCGCTGTCGGAACGCTGGCCGCATGTCATGCTGCAGTGGGAAGATTTCGCCAAGAGCAACGCCACGCGCATGCTCGACCGCTGCCGCAACAAGGTATGCAGCTTCAACGACGACATCCAGGGCACCGCCGCGGTCGCCACCGGCGCATTGCTGGCCGCGATCAATGTCACCGGCGTGCCGATGCAGGAACAGCGCATCGCCATTCTCGGCGGCGGCTCGGCCGGTTGCGGCATCGCCAGCCTGCTGATGGCGGCGATGATCGACGCCGGTCTCGACCCGCAGGACGCCGCGCGCCGCTTCTATCTCGTCGACAAGGACGGCCTGCTGATCGAAGGCATGAGCGACATCGCGCCGTTCCAGGAGCCGTTCCTGCAACCGCGTTCGGCACTGGCCAAATGGAATAGCGGCAACCCGAACAAGGTGTCGCTGCTCGACGTCATCTATAATGCGAAACCGACGGCGCTGATCGGCGTCTCGGCGCAGGCCGGCGCCTTCACCGAGTCGGTCGTGCGCGCCATGGCCAAGCACAACAAGCGCCCGATCATCTTTCCGCTGTCGAACCCGGTGTCCTGCGCCGAGGCCACGCCCGCCGACATCGAACGCTGGAGCGACGGTCGCGCCATCATCGGCGCCGGTTCGCCGTTCCCGCCGATCAAGCGCGCCGGCCAGCCGTTCAGCGTCGACCAGTCGAACAATTCCTACATCTTCCCCGGCGTCGGCTTAGGCGCCATCGCCACGCACGCCACCGTCATTTCCGACGGCATGTTCATGGCCGCCGCCAAGGCGCTCGCCGCCATGTCGCCGGCGCGCAACAATCCGGAATTGAACCTGCTGCCGCGCGTCACGCAGTTGCGCGAGGTCGCTATCGCCGTCGCCATTGCCGTCGGCAAGCAGGCGCATGCCGAAGGGCTGACCTCGGGCATCGACGCCGATGGCATCGAAGCTGCGGTGCGCGCCAAGATGTGGACGCCACGCTATCTGCCGTACCGCCGCGCGGGGGCGAAAGGCTGACAGCGATGTCCCTCTCCCTCGTTCTGCTTCAGCTTTCGCTCATGCACATTCTCATGGCGATGATCCCGGGGCCGAACACCGTCGTCGTCACCTATTTCTCGGCACGCACGTCACGTCAGGCCGGGCTCAAGGCGGTCGGCGGCATCGTGCTCGGCTCGGCGATCTGGGTGATCCTCAGCATGCTCGGCGTCGGCGTGCTGATGCTGGAGGCCGGCGTTGCCTATCGCGCGCTGCGTCTCGCCGGCGCCGCCTATCTCATCTATGTCGGCGTGCGCATGCTGATCGCCGGCATGAAGCCCGCCTCCAACGCAGCGCCGGCGCAAGGCGGCCGTTCGCCGCTGCTGGCCGGACTGCTGACGACCTTGAGCAATCCGAAATCCGCCGTGTTCTGGACCAGCGTCTTCGTCCTGGTCGTGCCGGCGCATGCGCCAGTCTGGTTTTACGGCGCGGTGGTGCTGCTGATCGTCACGCAGTCGGCGCTGTGGTACGCCTTCGTCGCGCTGGCTTTGTCGACCGCTTTCGCCCGGCGGCACTATATGCGTTTTGCCGCATGGCTCGACCGCATCGCCGGTGTCATCATGATCGGCTTGGGTTTGAAACTCGCCAACGAGATTCGCTCAGAAATGTTCGGCCGATGAAACCAACCGCACTGCTTTTGATGGCGCTTGCCGCCTCCCTTGTCACTTCTCGTGCCGCCGCGCAGGACATTCGCGGGCTGGAGAATTGCGCGGCCGAAAAGCAGATGGAGCGCCGCACCGGCTGTCTGCAAGCCAATGTCGAATTCCTGCAACAGGCTTTGGCCAAACAGGCGCGCGCCGCCGACGACAGGATCAAGGCCGCCAATGCCGAGATCGTCGCGCTGAAGGCGCGGCTGACGAAGCTCGAGGCCGATGTCGCGGCGTTGAAGGCCAAGCCGGCCGAGCCGGCTGCGGCAAAGAAGTAAGCGCGTCGTTAAGCGTGCGCCGGACCGGCCGAGAACCGCATCGCGGCGATGCGGTCGAGTTCCTGCTGCTCGCGCGCGTTCTGCTCGGCCTTTTCGCGGTCGTGGTCGCGCTGGTCGAGCATCTCGACCTTCTTCAGTTCCTCGAAGGCTTCGCCGAGCATTGCCTTGGCGTCGTCGAGTTGCGCCCTGAGGTCGTCGGAGGAGCGCTTGAGGTTTTCGCGCCGCCCCATCGCCGCCTTGGCGTAGGTCGGATAGGCGAAATGCGACGGATCGTGGATGCCGGCGCGGTCCTGCTCGATCTTGATCTCGCGATCGAGCTCCGAGGCGATACGGTCGAACTCGGCCATCATTGCCTCGATCTGGGCAACCTTGCGCCGCTTCTCGTCGACCTGAAATTTCTTCAGGCGGATGAGGGTTTCGCGTGACTTCATCGACTAAATACTCCCCCGAAGCCCCGAATAGCGCCCCGTCAGCGACATACAACGCCGCGTTTCCGGACGCCCCGGATCGTTCAGCCCCCGGACTGTGCGGCAATATCGTTAGTTTTCGGTTACACCTTATGGCGGAATTCCGCCTAATACCGCTTATCCAGCAGGCCCTGTGGCTTTAAGGATCTCTTCCAGCATCTTGTAGCCGGTGGCCAGGGTGGTCGCCTCGTTCTTGCCTTGGGTGAGGAATTCCTCGAGCGGCTTGTGCAGCATAATGGCCTCGTCGACATCGGCGGACGAGCCCGGCCGGTACGCGCCCAGCCGGATCAGTTCTTCCATGTCGGCATAAGTCGCCATCACCTGCTTGGCGCGCATGATCGTCGGCAGGTAGGCCGGCTCGCAGGCGCGCGGCATGGTGCGCGAGATCGACTTCAAGACATTGATCGCCGGATAGCGGCCGCGCTCGGCAATCGCCCGCTCCATGACGATGTGGCCGTCGAGAATGCCGCGCACCGCGTCGGCCACTGGCTCATTATGGTCGTCGCCATCGACCAGCACCGTGAAGATGCCGGTCATGGTGCCCTGCTCCGTGGTGCCGGGCCCGGCGCGCTCGAGCAGCCGCGGCAGTTCGGTGAACACGGTCGGCGTATAGCCCTTGGCGGTCGGCGGCTCGCCGGCGGACAGACCTATCTCGCGCTGCGCCATGGCAAAGCGCGTCACCGAGTCCATCAGCACCAGAACGTCCTTGCCCTCGTCGCGGAAGAATTCGCCGATCGCCATGGTGAGATAAGCCGCCTGCCGCCGCATCAAGGCCGGCTCGTCCGAGGTCGAGACCACGACCACCGAACGCGCCAGGCCGGCGTCACCGAGATCGTCCTGCAGGAACTCCTGCACTTCGCGGCCGCGTTCGCCGACAAGGCCAATAACCGACACGTCGGCGGCGACGTTCTTGGCCAGCATCGACAGCAGCACCGACTTGCCGACGCCGGAGCCGGCGAAGATGCCCATGCGCTGGCCGCGGCAGACGGTGAGGAAGGTATTGAGCGTGCGCACGCCGAGATCGAGCGGCGCGCCGACCCTCATGCGCGAATGCGCCGCCGGCGGCGAATTGCGGAAGCTGTAAGGCGCCGGCCCCGCCGGCAGCGGGCCCTTGCCGTCGATCGGTTCGCCCATGGCGTTGATGACGCGGCCGAGCCAGCGGTCGGAAGGGCGCACCGCGCTCGCCGCCGTATTAACGACGGCGCGGCAGCCGCGCCGCACGCCTTCGAGCGCGCCGTAAGGCATCGCCAAAGCCAGTTTGCCGGAGAAGCCGACCACCTCGCACGAGATACCCGGGCCGCCATTATTGTCCAAGGTCAGCCGCGAGCCGACCGACATGGCGTAAATGGGACCTGCAATCTCGACCATCAGCCCGCGCACGCCGACGACGCGGCCGTAAATCTCGACGCCGTCGATATCGCCGATTTGTTCCGCCAGGGCTTTCAAGCTTTAACTCCAATTGGAAACACACGCCGTGCAGCGGACTCAGCGAACTCCCTCTCCCCTTGGGGGAGAGGGTTGGGGTGAGGGGGCAAGTGACTCAAGTGAGTCCATATCCCCTCACCCGCCCGCCTTCGCTATCGCTTCGGCGGCCGACCTCTCCCTATGAGAGAGGTAAAGAAGGACGCGCCCCGGAATGACAAAAGGCCCCGCCTTCATCATTTGGGCACGGGAATACCACCCGATAATCTGACAAAAACCGCCGTAAACCCGCCCTTAGGATTACCGGCAGACCCCTCATATTAACTCCGTGTTTACCCGGGTAGTTAATCATTGGGTCATCGTCCGTGGGACGGGAGCTAATCGATTCGCCGAAGGCCACGTCGGCCATTTGCGGATCGAACGGGCCGGGTCACACCGGTCCACCAACTGGGGCATGAAACGTACGTGGCCAAAAAACCACTCATCTGCAACATCTTAAGGCGATTCGGCTTGCAATCGCCAGCGAATGCTTGCACTGAAGAATCAGGTTTTGTTAACCATGTCCGAATAGTGTCGAATCGGTTTGTCCCACCGCGTTTTTTCACACTCGCCGCCTTTGCGGCGCTGACCTTCAGCCCGGTTGCGGCGAGATAGGGGACTGGCATGCGCGTTCTATTGATCGAAGATGACAGCGCGACAGCTCAGTCGATTGAACTGATGCTGAAAAGCGAGAGTTTCAACGTCTACACCACCGATCTGGGTGAAGAAGGCGTCGATCTCGGCAAGCTGTACGACTACGACATCATCCTTCTCGATCTGAACCTGCCCGACATGTCGGGTTTCGAGGTTCTCCGCTCCCTGCGGGTCTCCAAGGTCAAGACACCCATTCTGATCCTCTCCGGCCTCGCCGGCATCGAGGACAAGGTCAAGGGCCTCGGCTTCGGCGCCGACGACTACATGACCAAGCCCTTCCACAAGGACGAGCTGATCGCCCGCATCCACGCGATCGTCCGCCGCTCCAAGGGCCACGCCCAGTCGGTCATCAATACCGGCGACCTCGTCGTCAACCTCGACACCAAGACGGTCGAAGTCGGCGGCCAGCGCGTCCACCTGACCGGCAAGGAATACCAGATGCTGGAGCTGCTTTCGCTCCGCAAGGGCACGACGCTGACCAAGGAGATGTTCCTCAATCATCTCTACGGCGGCATGGACGAGCCCGAACTCAAGATCATCGACGTCTTCATCTGCAAGCTGCGCAAGAAGCTGGCCAATGCCTCGTCGGGCAAGAACTACATCGAGACGGTGTGGGGCCGCGGTTACGTGCTGCGCGAGCCGAGCGAGCAGGACGAGCGGATCCCGGCGTAATATCCGTCATCCTGAGGTGCGAGCCGCTAAAAGCGGCGAGCCTCGAGGGAGACGGCCCGAAGACCAAAGTTTCCCAAAGGGCGTAGAGCAATCTACGCCCTTTTGTTTTTCAGCCCACGACGCGCGCCACCGGACCTTCTGCCCTCCGTTGCGTCCTGTCTTCGTGAGGAGCCCTTCGGCTCACCTCCAAAACTTTGAACCCCGGAGCGATGCTCGCTCCGGGGTTTTTTGTTTCAGCCTCGAGCGCGCCGCATGAACAGCCGCGGCACATGGTTCTTGAAGCGCAGCGCCGGCTCCTCGATCCAGCGCCACGAGGCGACGGCAAGCGCGACGGTGACGATCAGCGACACCAAAAGCAGCGCGATGGCGCCGACATCCGGAATCTCGACCAGCAGCGCCTGCTCGACCGGCCAGTGATAGATATAGACGCCGTAGGAAATGTCGTGCTTTTGCGTGAGCTCCGTCAACGTGCCGTAATGACGGGCGCCCGCCAGCAGGGCCGCATGCGCGACGACGACGACATAAGCGGCATGTTCGAACGCCGTGCCGCGCGTCGCCAGCACCAGCAGGACTGAACCGGCGAACCAGAAAGGCGACAGGGAGACGCCGTCGCGATAGCGATAGGCGATCATGCCGAGCGCGAAGCAGAAGCCGTAGCGGCCGAGCTGATAAAGGTGCGACGTGTGGCTGACGCTTTCCACCGCGGCCTCCGCCATGAACAGCGCCAGCGCAAGGCCGAGCGCCGCCCACAGCACGGCCGTCCGCCGCGTCCACCCGCCATAGGAAAATGCCGCCAGCACCATATAGGCCAGGATCTCGTAGTTGATGGTCCAGAGCGGCGAATTCGCCTGTCCCGCGTAAGGAAGCTCGGCAAAAATGTAATGCGGCGGCACGGCCTTGGCGAACTGGACCAGTATGGCGAACGGATAAGCCCAGGTATGCGTGTCGTTGAAATAGTCGATGACGTTGGAGCCCGAAAGAAGCGGCCCGGCAACGAATGCCAGTACCAGGCCGCAAGCGAAAAGGCCCGGAAAGATTCTCAAGAACCTTGCCCAAAGATAGTCGGCGATATCCGAGCGGCGTTCGATGCTCTGCGACAGCATCAAGCCCGAGAGAAAAAAGAACGCATTGACGGCGTGCTGTCCCAGCGTGAACGGCGTGGGACCGAGAAGCGGATCGAGCGTGTCGGTCCCGGTCTTGATGATGAACGTGTGCGACACCAGCACCGTCAATGCCGCCAGCAGCCGGACCAGATTGAATGAGTTTCGATCCGGCGCCAGGTAGGGGGCCAGGATTTTGGACGGTGGGTGCATCGACGATTTCCGCGGTTCGCAGTCCTTATACATCTTCGTCCGCGCCGCGGCGCATCAGATGCTGCGTAACGTGTTCAAACTCCTGACAATTTGCCGGGAAATTCAGGCCCACCGTTGGGCAATATTTAAGATTACCCGGCCCCGAGAGGGGCGCCGTCTGGACTAAGAAAAAAATACGCTGATTTATTTCTTAATAGGCTCACGACCCTATATTAAAATAGGACTATATAGACCGCATCCCGTCGGACGAGGGGCGTTTGATCAGCGTCGTCAGGGAGCGAAGCCGGGTCGGTGAGGGGCCGGCGCAGATCCCGCGGCACACACGCCCCTCCCCCGGCTCGCAATTGCTCGCCACCCTCTCCCCGTAAAGCACGGGGGAGGGAAACAGAAACTTACCGCCGCTCGCCCTCGCCGGTCATCGCGGCGGCAAAGAACAGAGCCAGAAAAACCGCGCCGAGAATTTGAAACGTCATCATGGCCGAACCTCGCCCCGTCGATTGCTGTCGGCGCATCAATTCCCGGTCTGTGTCTTCGTTCCCTCCCGTTACCGCCGCGCCTGCGCCGCAGGAACCATTGTGCGCCGAGCGGGTTGACATGCACGACCCGTCCGACACGGCCGGGCATTCCCTTTAAAAATCGGAGCTTCCATGCAGGTTCATGTCACTGCCAAGGTGTTTGGTTCGATCGCGCTCATCGCAGCGCTGTCCCTTCCCTTGAGCGCCAATGCGCAAGGCACTATCCAGGGCGCCGAACGCGGTGCTGCGCAAGGCGGCCGCGATGCCGGTCCGGTCGGCGCTGTCGTCGGCGGCACGGTCGGCGCCGTTGCCGGCACCATCGGCGGCATTCTCGGCGTCCAGGATCGCCCGCGCTTCCGCACTTACGTCGTGCAGCAGAAAGTACCGTCCTATCGCTACGAGAGCGAAGTCCGCGTCGGTGCCGTGCTGCCGGAGTCCGGCGTGACCTATTACGAAATGCCGGCCGAATACAACGCACCGGCCTATCGCTACACCTACATCAACGAACGTCCGGTGATCGTTGACCCGCGCACCCGCACCATCGTGCAAGTCATCGAATAAGCACTCAACGTTGCAACGGAAGGAAACATCATGAAGAATCTTATCGCTCTTGCCGCGGTTGCCGCTCTTACCGCGACCGTCACCTTCGCGCCGCAGCCGGCGCTCGCCGATAACGGCCGTATCGCCGCCGGCGTCATTGGCGGCCTCGCCGTCGGCGCCGTTGTCGGTTCGCAGATCAATCGCAACCATGACGGTCCGCGCTATCGCAACCGCGCCTATGCTCGCGATTGCTATATCGAACGCCGCGATTACGAGGATCGTTACGGCCGCCTGCACGTCCGCAAGGTGCGCGTCTGTAACTGATCGCATCGATCGGCACGAAACGAAAGCCCCGGCCGCATTGGCCGGGGTTTTGCGCTTTTCTGGTTTAACTGGCTAGCTCTGCAAGGCGGCCAGCCGTCCGCTGTTGGGAAGCGCACGGCGCAGCGGCAGGTTCGGCGCGTAAAGCCCGCGCCGATCCGGCACCGGCTTGAAGGCCTCGGTCAGGCCGACCACGGTCTCGGCAGCGCCGAGCACCAGATAGCCCTCATCGGCCACCTGCTTGGCGATGCGGTTGAACACGCCAGTCTTGGTCTCCTGATCGAAATAGATCAGGACGTTGCGGCAGAACACGACATCGAACGTGCCGAGCGGCGAAAAATCGTTGAGCAGGTTGAGGGTGCGGAACTGCACCATGGCACGCAGCTCGGGCGCAATCTGCCAGCCGTCGCCGGCTTGCGTGAAGTATTTCACCAGCATCTGGATCGGCAGGCCCCGCTGCACTTCAAACTGGGTGTAGATGCAGCTCTTGGCGCGTTCCAGCACGTCTCCGGACAGATCGGTCGCGATAATCTCGATGCGGAAGCCGGCGATCGCCGCGCCCATTTCCTTGAGCGCCATCGCCAGCGAATAAGGCTCCTGCCCGGTCGAAGCAGCGGCGCACCAGATGCGAATGCGCTTCTCGCGCGCCCGCGCCGACAGCAGCGCCGGCATGATGATGTCGCGGAAGCTTTCGAACGGCAGTTTGTCGCGGAAGAAGAACGTTTCGTTGGTGGTCATCGCCTCCACGGTGTCGGCGGCCAGAGGTGACATCGGCCGCTGCCTGATTTGCGCCACCAGTTCACCGAGCGTTGCCAGGCCATGGCGGCGCGCCACCGGCAGCAAGCGGCTTTCGGCGAGATATTGCTTCTCGGCCGACAGAACGAGGCCGGAGCGGTCGCGCAAAATCTTGCGCAGGTAATCGAAGTCGGTGGGGGTCATGCGCCCTCCCCCGCGAAGATACGCGTCAACCGCGGCGCGATCTGGTCAAGCGGCAGCACGGCCGAGCACAAGCCGTTTTGCGCGACCTGGCCCGGCATGCCCCAGACCACGCTGGTCGCTTCGTCCTGCGCCAGCACATGACCACCGGCAGCGACGATCGCCTGCGCGCCGAACAGACCGTCCGATCCCATGCCGGTGAGAACCAGAGCCAGCGCCCCCGGTCCCCAGACATCGGCCGCGGACGAAAACAATGGATCGACGGCCGGCTTGCAGAAATTGATCAGCGGTCCGTCGGCGGTCGCGATGACCGCAACGCCATTGCGGCGCGCCACGGTCATGTGCTTGCCCCCCGGCGCCAGATAGATCGTGCCGGCATTGATCTCCTCGCCATCGGCCGCTTCGCGTGCCGGGCGGTTGGCCGAACGTCCGAGATGTTCGGCCAGGATGGTGGTGAAAGTCGGTGGCATGTGCTGCGTGATCAGCACCGGTACCCGGTCGATCAGGGCGCCGATCTGCGCCACGATGAGATTGAGCGCCTGCGGCCCGCCGGTCGACGCGCCGATCAACAGCACGCGCGGCGGCGTCAGCGGCATGGCGCGCAGCACGATCGGCCCATGCGCCACGCCTTGCAGCATGTGGATAGGCCTGACCGGATTGAGCGGGCGCGGCGACGGCGTTGCGGCAAGCGGCACGCGGAGATTTGGCGCGGCCGGGACAGGTTGCGCGCTTGGCACCAGCGGTGGCGATGGAATTGGCCGACGCGACCGCGCACGCAGGCCGAGATGGCGGATCTTCTCGATCAGGTCACGGTGAAACTCCGGCGACCCCGAGACTTCGCGATTGCTGGACGGTTTCGGAATGTAGTCGGTGGCGCCGAGCGACAAGGCGCGCAAACTGATCTCGGCGTTACGCCGCGTCAGTGTCGAGGCCATGATGACGACCAGGTCGCGTTTCTTGGCGAGCAGCAGCGGCAGCGCGGCGATGCCATCCATCTCCGGCATTTCGATGTCGAGCACCACCACATCCGGATTGGCGCGCTCGAGTTGCGCGACAGCCTCGCGGCCGGTGCGCAGCGAGGCGACGACTTCCATGTCCGCCTCGGCGTCGACCCAGCGCGAAAACAGGCCGCGCACGACGATGGCGTCATCGACGATCATGACCCGGATATGCTGACCGGCGGCGGCGGCAATGGAGGCTGAAGCAGTGAGAGTCATCGGACCTGTCTGGTCTTGCTGCGATGGAAGAGCGGCGCGGCGGCGATCAGATCAGGCCGACCTCTTGGAATTTGGCTTCGACAATCTCCTTGTCGAAGGGCTTCATGATGTATTCGTTGGCGCCAGCATGGAGCGCGCGGGCGATGTGGGCGACATCGTTCTCCGTGGTGCAGAACACAACCTTGGGACCGTCGCCGCCGGGTAACCGGCGCAGCATGCGCAGAAACTCGTAGCCGTCCATCCTCGGCATGTTCCAGTCGAGCAAAATGGCTTCGGGCAGCTTGCGCTGGCAGGCGGCAAGCGCCTGCTCACCGTCCTCGGCTTCCTCGATGGTGAATTCGAGACCTTCCAGGATACGCCGCGCCACCTTGCGGATGACGCTGGAATCGTCGACGACCAGACACGTTTTCATTTCATTGCCTCTTGTTCAGTTCTCAGAGCGTCTATGCCAAATGCACGCTTATTGATGTTGACTAACTCATGCCGCCGCGCGGGTCGGAATGTCGAGGATACGATCGACGTCGACCACCATCAGCAACTGGCCTTCGAGGCGGAAGATGCCGGCCGAAACGCTGGCGAGCCGCGGATCGAGATTGATCGGGTTGCGTTCCAGCGCGCCGGCGTCGAGCTTCATCACCTCACCGACGCTGTCGATCAGAAGTCCGTAGGACTCGCCGCGAAACTCGACGCCGACGGCCATGGTCGGGCCGCCATTGCCCAGCCGTTCGAGCCCGAGCCGCAGGCTCAAATCGATCAAGGTTACGATGCGGCCGCGCAAATTGAGCACGCCGGCGATTTCCGGCGGCGCCAGCGGCACCCGCGTCAAGCGGTCGGGAATGAAAACGTCCTGCACGCGGCGGATCGGCAGGCCGAACAACTGGCCGCCGACCATGGCGGTGACGTATTCGTTGAGGTTGAGTTCGCTGTTGTCGTTGCTCATGATGTCCCTCACGCCGCGCGACCGACGTCGGTCTGCTCCATGAGCGCCGCGATCAGGCCTTGGCGGTCGAATTTGGCGACATAATCGTGGAAGCCGGCCTGCCTGCCGCGCTCGACCGAGTCGGCCGAGATTTGCGACGACAGAGCGATGACCGGCAACTCGGCCGTGCGCGGCACGGCGCGCAGCGCTTCCGCAAACTGGTAGCCATCCATGTCGGGCATTTCAATATCGGTGACGACGACATCAAAGCTGCGGCCATCTTCAAGCATCGCCAGCGCATCGCGCGCCGAGCCGACGGCAGTGACCGTATAGCCCGCCGCCTGAAGGACCGGAGTCAGCATATTGCGGAAGAACGGCGAGTCATCGACCAGAAGAATTGAACGCTGTCGCTCGCTGACGGCCTGGTCCTTGCGGCGGAACCAGTCTTCGAACGCCATCGGCAGAAAGTAGCCGATGTCGATGATCTCGGTCGCCTGGCCCTTGATGACGGCGGAGCCAAGCACCCCGGCAACGCCGCTCTGCACCTGAATGGCCAGTCGGTCCTCGACGATGTCGATGATTTCGTCGACCACCAGCGCCATCGAACGCGCGCCGTCGGAGAATACCAGCAAGGGCTGGGCGCCCTCGCCTTTGACGGCGACATGCGCGTTCATGACGATGAGCGGCATCAACTGGCCGCGGTACTGCACCATATGGCGGCCGTTCGAAAGCTCGATTTTGCGGGCATCGATTTCCTCGAGCCGGGTAATCAGCGACAAAGGCACCGCCTTCGGCTGGGTCGATCCGGCGCGGAACACCAAAAGCGACGTGGACTGTTCCGATGCGTCGTCCACACGGCCGTCCTCAATCGTCTCGACGATCATCTGCGACGTCACGGTCGAACCGATCGCCTGCGCGACGCCGTTCGGATCGATGATCATGATCACCGCGCCGTCGCCGAGAATGGTGTTGCCGGAAAACATCGAGATGTGGCGCAGCTTGCTCGACATCGGCTTGACGACGATTTCCTCGGTGTGAAACACGCTGTCGACAACGATGCCGAAAGTCTGGCTGCCAACCTGGGTGACCACGATGAAGCCGCTTTCGACGTCGCGGCCGGCATCGGTTTCGACGCCGAGCAGCCGGCTCAGGCGCGCCAGCGGCAACAGCTTGTCGCGCAGCCGCAGCACCGTCGTGTCCTTGATGCGTTCGATGCGGTGATCGCCGCCTTTGCGCGCCCGCACCAGTTCGACCACCGACAATTGCGGAATGGCGAAACGCTCGCCACCCGACTCGACGATCAGCGCGGCGACGATCGCCAAGGTCAGCGGAATCTTGATGGTGAAGCTGAGGCCGACGCCGGCCACCGACTTGACGTCGATGGCACCGCCGATCTGGTCGATATTGTTACGCACCACGTCCATGCCGACGCCGCGGCCGGACACGTTGGTGACGGTCGTCGCGGTCGAGAAGCCGGGCGCGAAGATGAATTTGTGAATCTGCGTTTCGGACAACTTTTCGACTTCGGCCTCATTGACCAGGCCTTGCGCGAGCGCCTTGGCCTTGATGCGATCGGTGTCGAGTCCACGGCCATCGTCCGCGATTTGAATGATGATGTGGCCGCCTTCGTGATAGGCCGACAGCCGGATATGGCCGTGCTCGGATTTACCCGCCGCGCGGCGCTCGACCGGCGTCTCCAGACCGTGATCGGCCGAATTGCGCAGCATGTGCGTGAGCGGATCCTTGATCAGGTCAAGCACCTGGCGGTCGAGTTCGGTCTCGGCGCCTTGCAGTTCGAGTTCGATCTTCTTGCCAAGTTCGTTGGACAGGTCGCGCACAATGCGCGGAAATTTCTGCCAGGCATTGCCGATCGGCTGCATGCGCGTTTTCATCACGCCTTCCTGCAGCTCGGCGGTGACGTTGGACAGCCGTTGCAGCGGCGTCTTGAATTCCGAATCGTCGTGACGCCGCACGATCTCGAGCAACTGGTTGCGCGTCAGCACCAACTCCGACACCATGGTCATGAGATGCTCGAGTGTGTCGACCGTGACGCGGATCGACTGGTTGCCGCCTTTGGCGTTGTCGTCGTCTTTGACGGTTTCTTCGGCGGCAACGGCTTTGACCGGCGCGGCTTTGACCGGCGCGGCTTTGACAACCGGCGGCGGATCGACCGGCGTTTCGCGGAAAACGCGCTCGAGTTCTTCGAGCGAGACCTCGCCCGGCCGCGTTGCGCGTTCCGGCTCCGGCGGCGGTGCCGCTTTCTCGCGCTCGGCCGCCGCTTTGGTGTGTTCGGCGATGCGCTCCAGATCGGCAATCAGATCATTGTCCGAGCCGTCCGGCTCGCGCTGATCGCGCTCAAGCGATTCGAGAATGGCCTTGATGCGGTCGATGGTGGCAAGAATGACGGTGACGGCTTCATTGGTCGCCGGCATGCCGTCGCGGAATTTGCCCATCACGTTTTCGGCGGCATGCGCCAGGATTTCCAGCCGCGGCAGGCCGAGAAAGCCGCAGGTGCCCTTGATGGTGTGCACGAGGCGGAAAATATTATCGAGGATCTTGGCGTTGTTCGGGTCCTGCTCGAAACGAACGAGTTCGACGTCAACGACGTCGAGACTCTCGTTGGTCTCGGTCACGAATTCCCGCAGCAGGTCGTCCATGCAAAAACGCCTTCATCGACGGGCGAAAGCGCCCGGCCATCGCTCCGCGTCGGGAGCGCCGCCAGTGTGTCGTTGAAGCGTTTAATTTTGGTTGCGGAAATCTAAATGAATGCCGGGCATTTAAGTTTTGTTAACCGCAACTCGCCCCGCAGAATGCCGGTTACTGCGCGATCACCACGACGGTGTCGCCTTCCATGGCGACCGAGGCTTTCAGGCCGCAGGCCTCCGCCAGAAGATGGGCGTAAAAGGGCTGAATACGGTGCGCATCGAGACCGTCAGCGCCCATCTCGCCAGCCAGCAGCGGCGGCACGGTGGCCAGCACCTTGGCATTGGTGCCGGCGGCCTGCACCTTGAGGCCCATCGTGTCGCCTTCGCCGATTGGATCGACGGTGAGCTGGCCGCCGCGCGGGATCGCCTGGCTGGCGATCAGCAGCATATTGAGCAGCAACTTGACCCGGTTCTTGGCCAGAAGAATGCGCGGCAGGTTCCAAGCGATCTTGGTCTTCTCGTCTTCAAGGAAGCCGCGGGAGATCTTCTCGGCGTCGCCCGTGTCGATCTGCGAACCGGCCGAGCCGGCCGCGCCGAAGGCGATGCGGCAGAACTGCAATTTGGCGGACGCCGTGTTGGCGCTCTTTTTGATCAGCTCCATCGCGAAGGCCTGGGTTTCCGGATCCTTGTCCTCGGCCAGCACTTCGAGACCGTTGACGATGGCGCCGACCGGGCTGATCAGGTCGTGACAGACCCGGGAGCACAACAGGGCGGCGAGATCGAGCGCGGCGATGGGGGATCCGGACATAGGGGATGGTCTCCGCTGGCGTGCAAGGAATCAGCTGGCGTGCAAGGAATCAAAAGCTGCCAAAAGGGCGAATCGCTTGTAGTATCGGCCTTGCGGGCGTGATACACCGCGCGTCCGCGACCGCCAAGGATGGAAGTTCGTCAAAAGGGCGAGAACTTACGTGTGCGATCAGTGACAAACGGCCCGGAAATCACCCCGCATCAGGCCGAGCATGTTCTCGACGCATTGAGCGAGATCGTGTCACGCGCCGCGCAGGCGACCCTCGCCATCCCGTTTTCATCGGTCGAGCATCGGCTGAAGGACGACAGGTCGCCGGTAACGGCGGCCGACGAAGCCTCCGAAGCCGTGATCCTGGAAGGCCTTGCCCGCGTCCTGCCCGGCGTCCCAGTGATCGCCGAGGAGAGCGTCAGCCGGCTGGCGCCGCAAGGCGCGCTCGGACCGAGCTTTCTGCTGGTCGATCCGCTCGACGGCACCAAGGAATTCCTCGCCGGCCGCGACGAATTCACCGTCAATGTCGCCCTGATCACGAATGGCGTGCCGATCGCCGGCGTCATCGCCGCGCCGGCGCAAGGATTGCTGTGGCGCGGCGTCATCGGCGGCAAAGCTGAACGCCTGCGGCTCAAGCCCGGCGCGGCGCCGAGCGAGGCCACCGAACGCAGCTTCATCCGCACGCGCACGGCGCCGGCCCGTTTGACGGTGGCGACGTCGCGCACGCATCTCGACGCGGCGACGGAGGACTATTTGTCGCGGCTCGCAGTCGACAAGCGCTATCCGTGCGGCTCGTCGGTGAAATTCTGCCATCTCGCCGAAGGCACCGTGGATATCTATCCGCGGCTGTCTCAGACGAGCGAATGGGATGTCGCGGCCGGCTGCGCCATTCTGGTGGCGGCGGGTGGACAGGTTACCACGCCGGCGGGAGGCCCGCTGGCGTTCGGCAATGCGGCCGCAAAATTCCTGGTGCCGGGCTTTATCGCCTGGGGCGATCCGGCGATGACGAAAACGCTCTAACGCCCGATCGTACGGGCGACGTCCGGCCATTTGCGCTGCGCGCCATCGATGACGCGGCCCGGATTGTCGAGAAAAGCCGCCCGCGCCTTGTCATTATAGAACAGATAGAGCCGCTCGCCGTTAACCGCCCAGATTTGCGGATGGCCAGGCACCGAGGCTTCGCGGTCTATCGCCACCGGGTCATAGCCGCCGAACTGCGGCGTATAGACCTCCGGGTGATCGGCAAAGGCGCCGCGGTTGCCCTCGTTAAGAAAGCGCCAGACCGCGCCGTTCTGGGTCAATTCGAGGTCGGGACGGCCAAGAATGGCCTTTCCTTGGGTAAAATAGGCGACCGGATCGAACCCGCTGATGGCGAGCCCGCTCGCCGGATTGACCACCAGGCGATCACTCTGCGAGGCGCTTGGTGCCTGGATACCAACCCAGACCGACAGGCAAACCGCGGCGGCAAGCGCCCAATGGGTGATCGGCAGACGGCTGCGCAAAAGGCTGCCTTTGGGGGGCAGCTTCCGTTGCGGGCGGCGTGTGGTCATAGTTCGTGGCGGCATAGGGGCGATTCGCACCGATAATGGTTCCTCCGCCACAATACGGTCGTCCGCGTGAGCATAGAGTTAAGCGGGAACGGGGTTTCGACATTCACATGGAGCATTCGATGCGCGCATCCTTGCGCTTGACCGTCAAAAGCCTGGCGGTTTTGAGCCTCTGCCTGCTGGCTTTCGGCCCGGAAATGGCCGCGGCGCAGAATCAGCCGCCAAGTCAGGTCCAAGCCCCGCCGCCACAGTCCAATGCGCCGATGCAAACCCAGCCGAACCGGCCCAGCACCTTCACGCCCGATGAAATTGTCGGCCAGGGCCACAAGTTCTTCGGCTCGGTGTCGCGCGGGCTGGCGCAAGTGGTGGAAACCGCCTTCAGCAAATGGGGCCAGCCGAACGGCTATGTGCTCGGCCAGGAGGGCTCCGGCGCTTTCATCGTCGGACTGCGCTATGGCGACGGCACGCTCTACACCAAGAATGCCGGCGACCGCCGCGTATTCTGGGAAGGCCCGTCGATCGGCTTCGACACCGGCGGCGAAGGCGCCCGCACCATGATGCTGGTCTATAACCTGCCGGAGACCGACGCGATCTACCAGCGCTTCGCCGGCGTCGACGGCTCCGCCTATTTCATCGGCGGCTTCGGCATGACGGCGCTGACCGCCAACAACATCTTGCTGGTCCCGATCCGCTCCGGCGTTGGCCTGCGCCTCGGCGCCAATATCGGCTATTTGAAATTTACGCCGAAGGCGACCTGGAACCCGTTTTAACCGGATTTCCTTATTGGCGCATGATCTTGTCCGAAAACCGGTTCCCACTTTTCGGGATCATGCGCTAGCCTCTTAACGTTTTTGATCTAGACGAAACGCGCCGTTCACAAACCGTGAGCGGCGCGTCGCAGTTTAGGTTAATCTGTACAATTGCTGGCAGCCTCCGACCGGCCATGGCATGGCTCAAGACGGGGATATTGCGGGCGAGGGTCACGTTGGAGGCGTCGTGCCATGATTGAACCGGTCATGTATTTCGGGATCGGATTTCTCGTCGCAGCCCTGATCGGGCTCGTCGTTATCCCGTTGGTTCATGGCCGCGCCGTGCGCCTGACCATGCGCCGTCTTGAAGCCGCGACGCCATTGTCGATGGCTGAAATTCAGGCCGACAAGGATCAGCTCCGCGCCGAATTCGCCATGTCGACGCGGCGGCTTGAAGTCAGCGTCGAAAACTTGCGCACCAAGAGCACCAGCCAGCTCGCCGAACTCGGCAAGAAGGGCGACGCCATCAACCGGCTCAAGATCGAGCTCGGCGAAAAGACCGCCACCATTTTCGCACTGGAAGCGCGCGACAAGGCGCTGCGCGACCAGCTGCGCACCACGGAAGAAGAATATTCGGTCAAGACCAGCGCCATGCTCGACGCCCAGCGCGTGCTAGGGGCCAAGGAAGCCGAACTCGCCAAACTGATGGAAGCGCTCGACGAGCGCTCCAGCACCGCGGAAGCGCAGAAGGTCGACATCGTCTCGCTGAAAACTCAGTGCGACGCGCTGAAGGATCGCCTCTCCGGCGCGACCAATGACCTCAAGCTGGTCGAGGACCGCCGCGACGCCGAGCGCGTCGAACTCAAAGCCGCGACGCAGGAATTGCAGGAAGAGCGCGGCAAGGTCGAGAACCTCGGCCGCCGCGTGTCCGAACTCGAACAGGCACTGGTGGCGCAGACCACCGAGGCCGAACTGCTCGGCCGCCGCGCCCACGATCTGGAAATCCGCCTCGGCGAACAGTCGCGCGCGCTCGGCGAAAGCGAAAACGAACTCAAGCATATCCGCAGCGAATACGAGTCCGCGCGCAAGACCGAAGCCGATTTGCGCGCCGCGATCGCCGAACTCGACGGCCGCGCCAGTTCCGCGACCGAGCAGCTGCGCGCCGAGAACGCGCAGCTCAAGGCCGAGATCGACCACACCAAGGCCGAGCGCGACCGCGTCACCACCGAATTCAACAAGATGAAGCGCGAAGCCGAGGAAAGCTGGGCGTCCGAGCGCGTCGAGAACGCGCTGCTGCGCGAGCGCATCAATGACGTCGCGGCGGAAGTCGCGCGACTTGCCTCCGCGCTCGAAGGCCCCAATTCGCCGATCGACGCCATTCTGGCGGCCGAGACCGCGCGCGACCGCGGCCCGGGCCTGACCGTGGTCGGCGGCAATCCAGAGATTGGGCTTGCCGATATCCAGCCGGCCGGCGGCAACCTCGCCGACCGCATCCGCGCGCTGCAAACCCACGCCACGCGCGTCGGGACGGATGAAGAGCCGAAAGCGCCGAATTGAGACGCCGCGAGGCTTAAAAACTGCGATTTTCGCGTCATACAAGGGCTTCGCTTGACACCCAAGCGAGGCCCTCCTTATATCGCGCCGAAATGGCCGGGCGGTTAGCTCAGCGGGAGAGCACACCCTTCACACGGGTGGGGTCATAGGTTCAATCCCTATACCGCCCACCATTTTTTCTCGGATTTGAATGGCCCGCCTCGTGCGGGTTTTTCATTGCGGGCCTCTTTAAATTAGCAGCCACAGCTAACACTGGCGGTTCGTAAATCTTTCAACTAAATTTGCGCAGGATAATAGGAGTCGCGCCGCGACAATGTCGCGCGCCAATTTGAGAGGCGCAGCTTTATGAATTCCCTTTATCTTGCTCGACAGACTCCAGACGAGCGGTACGAGCTAATTAAAAAACTTTCTGAGGCGCAAAATGGGCACTGCTTTATCTGCGAACAATCGATAGACCTTGTAGTCCACAGAGATGCAATCGATATAGACCATGTGGTCCCGCTGAAGGTCGGAGGCAAAGACGATCCGTCCAATTTTGCATTGACACACGCAAGCTGCAATCGCTCAAAACAAGCGTCAAACTTGGAAGTAGCAAGAGTCCTACATCGCTTTCTGCGGTTAAAGAAAAAGTTGGAGGAAGAAAACCGCAGCCCCAATCTTGGAGATATCCTCATCGAAGCTGGGGGCGGAAATCACAAACTTGGCTTCAAATTGGATGGCGCAAATGTCACCTACAGCTTATCCGAACTGGGCGACAACGATCTCCGTTCTGTCCCCATAAGCGATTTATTCTCGACGCTCTTCGCAATGGGGTTACTTCAGACCCTGAAAACAAGCTTATGGATTTCATTGATCTTAGTGGAAGAGGCAAAGAACGTCCGCTTTCGTACAGCACTATCGAAAAAACGTTTTACTCTTTTTTCGTGTACCAAGAAGTCCTCGCAACTCCCCTCAATTATCGAATGGAAGAGGGGGAAAATCCACGCGATCTAGAACGTCGACAAATTTTACGCCTGATGAATTTGATAGCGCAAGAAATATACATAAATAAGTTCAGTACAGAATTAGGTACCGACAAAATTGAGAGCAGATTGCAGAAGGGAGAGAACTACCCACACGAACATCTTTGCGCATATAGGATGAGCAAAGAAGAGATAGTTTATAATTGGCTTAGCTACGTCGGCCAGATAGCCCGTCAGTATTTTATCATGCTCGGCAAGCCAGATCCGGAAGAAAGGCTATTTCAGTACCCATTCCCGGAACAAGTTTGGGAAAATATCGCAAAATTCCTGCGTAGCCTGAAAGCTCTGCCGCTTTGGGTCAACAGAGACCTCTCAGAAACGGTATTCGGGGGAAAGCAAAATAATAGCTTTTGGAAGACCGTATTTGGAGCTATGGTCGAAAGTTGGTGACGGGGTAGATCAGGAAGGCGGCATATCGTGGGGGTAGTTGAAGCCTCCACTTCTCCACCGAAGGAGTAATATGCCTTGTCGAATTCTAACGTCGTCAAACTGGTTCAGCCAGGCACCTTCAGCG
>CAMBQQ010000068.1 GCA_945870035.1 Rhizobium sp. Q54
GGATCGCCTTTCGCCGATAGTGCCGCCAGCCGATTATCCGCATCGAAAAATCCGAGCTGCCCCATCGTCAGTCTCCTAGAATCATGCCGTCAGGGCAGCAGACTCGCACGGGGCCGAGGGGCATGCTATTTTTCGAGGTGCCCTTAAATCCTTTTGAGACCGACCATGACCGACGACAAGACGCCAGCCGCAACCCTCGACACGCCGCCCGACCGGCTGAGCATCGATCCGCGCAGCCCTTATTTCAACGCCGAGGTTTTGCAGCGCGACGTCGGCATCCGCTTCAAGGGCGCCGAGAAAACCAATGTCGAGGAATACAGCGTCAGCGAAGGCTGGGTCCGCGTCGCCGCCGGCAAGGCGGTCGATCGCCACGGCAATCCGCTGACCATCAAGCTGTCCGGCGCGGTCGAGCCCTATTTCAAGGACCGCAAGCCGGAATAGGCGGCGCGTGACCGGCGGAATGCGGGACGGCAGATGGACGACGATATTGCCCGCCACGAAGTGGTCCGCCTCGAACGGCTGATCGAAAAACTCAACGACCAGTTGGCGTGGTGCGCCAAGATTTCCATCGCCGCCAAGATCGCGGTCGGCGTCGGCGCGCTGTGGTTTGTGCTGGCCTTGGTCGGGCTTCTGCCGTTCGGCGCCACCGCCTTTGTCGGTACGGTGGCGGCCGTGCTCGGCGGCGTCGTGCTGCTCGGCTCCAATGCGACGACCTGGGACCAGACGGTCGAAACCTTGCGCGCGACGGAAGCCACGCGCGCCGCGTTGATCGGGCAGATCGGTTTGCGCGTGGTCAGTGATGCGCCGCGGACGCTGCATTAGCGGCTATAACCCCGGCATGACCGACGACCACGCAGCCGCCAGAATGGAAGCCTTGGCCCGCGCCGTGCTGGCGCACGACGGCGGCGGGGCGCACGCCCGCCTCGTGCCGGTGACCATCGGCATGAGCGAGGCGGCGGTGTTTCGCGTGACCGGCAGCGTGCCACTTTATGTCAAGGCTGCGACCGGACCGGCTGCCGTGGCGCTGCGCGACGAAATCGCCCGCACCCGATGGCTCGGCGCGCAAGGCGTGCCGGTTGCCGCGATCCTGCGCGTCGAGGACCGAGGCGATGGCGTCGCCATGCTGATGGCGGGGCTGCCTGGTCAGCCCGCCGACATCACCACGATGCCGACCCCTCATCTTGTTGAGGCGCTGGCCAAAGCCGTGGCGGCGCTGCACGCGCTGCCCGCCGCCGCCTGCCCGTTCGACGAGACCCTCGGCACGCGGCTCGCCCGCGCCGCGCGCGCCGTGGCCGCGGGCGAGGCCGACCCGGCCGAATTCGACGAGCGCAACCGCGGCATCGCGCCGGCCGCGCTGTTGCGCCGCCTGCAAGCCGATCGGCCTCGCGGCGAAGACATCGTTGTGCTGCATGGCGACCTGACGCTCGGCAATATTGTCGTCGACGATAGCGGGACAATCGGCTTCATCGATTGCGGCAACGCCGGATGCGGCGACCGCACCACCGATCTGGCACTGCTCCATGCCGACATCGCCGCGCATCGCGGCCGCGACGCCGCTGCGCAGTTCCTCGACGCCTATGGCGCGCACGATTTCGATGGTGCCCGGGCGCGTTATTTTCTCGATTTGTACGAATTATTCTAGCGCCGCGAACCGCAACCCACTTCGCTCAAAACGCTATAAACACATCATTTTACCGCGCATTGGATAAAAGTTTAACGATCGCCCGCCAGCATTTTTTAAGGACTCTGCGGCAAGGTCGGCGCAACAGAAATTGGGGACCTGCGATGACCAAAATTCTCGTCAAAAACGGCGACTGGGATAAAGCCCGTTCGGAACTCGGCGCCGTGCTCGACGCCAAGAAGAACAGCTTCGACGCGAAATTCAACGCCGCCTTCGGCGCGGCGAAAAAGTCCGCCGAGCCGGCCGCTGAACCGGCCAAGGCGAAAAGCGCCGCGCAAATGATCCTGTCGCGCAAGCGATAACGACGGACGCCAAAGCGACGCCCGCGCGCGGCGCGCGGGCGCGCCTGTTTCAAGGCGAACAAAGCCGCCGCTCAGGCCCGCAATGCCTGCCGTTCGGCCTCGAACATGAAATCGCGCGTGATAGGAACCGCATCGCGCCTGGTGGACAGCAAAAGCTGGAACACCATGTGCGAGCCGTGCAAAAATTCGAGTTCGACGGCGGCTAAATAAAACTCCCACATCCGGCAAAAGCGCTCGTCGTAAATCGCCGCCGCCTTGGCGCGGTTCTGCGCGAAGCGTTCGCGCCAGTGCTTGATCGTGTAGCGGTAATGCAGCCGCAGCACTTCCATGTCGTTGCACCACAGGCCGCAGCGCTCGGTGGCCGCGAAAGTTTCCGACAGCGCCGGCGAATAGCCGCCCGGAAAAATATACTTGCGGATGAACGGCCCCGTCGTGCCGGGCTGCGACATGCGGCCAATGCAATGGATGAAGGCATAGCCGTCGGGCTTCAGCAGTTCGCGGATCTTCAGGAAATATTCGTCGAAGTGGCCGATGCCGACATGCTCCATCATGCCGACCGAGACGACGCGGTCGAACTGGCCGGTGAAATTGCGATAATCCAGTTCGCGGAATTCGACGCGGTTCGCCACACCGGCAGCCTGCGCGTTCTCCCGCGCGATTTTGATCTGCTCGGGCGAGACATTGACCGCCGTGACATGCGCGCCGGTTTCGCGCGCCAGATGAATGGCAAAGCCGCCCCAGCCGGAACCGATCTCGGCCACCGTCATGCCCGGCTTGAGCTGAAGTTTCGTGGTGGCGTGAATGAGCTTGTTGCGCTGCGCCTGCTCGAGCGTGTCGTGCTCGGGCTCGCGAAAGTAGGCGCAGGAGTACTGCATCTGATCGTCGAGAAAAAGCCGGTAGAGGTCGGTTGACAGATCGTAATGATGGCGGGCACGGGCGGCGGCCTTGCCGACCGGATTGGCCTGGTGCCGGCGCCGCAGCGCGCGCCAGAGACGGTGCAACAGCCGCTGCGAGCCATAAGAATACAGCCCGGCGCGATTGACCGAAAACAGCAGCAGGAAGTCGTGCACCTGCGCGCCGTCCTCGATCGCCAGCGTGCCGCCCATACAGGCTTCAGCGGCGGCGAGCTCCGGATTGAGGAACAGTTTGAGGTAAAGTTTGCGGTCCCGAATATGGATGCCGACATCCGGACCCGGCTTGACGCCGCCGAAGACGTGCACGCGGCCATCGGCGTCGCGTAACCGCAAGGTGCCGAGACGAATGAAGCGCCGGAGCAGGTTGGCCAACAACCACATGAAACTTATCCGCAGCCAGTCTGTCCGCCAACATGGCGGTAGCGGCGTAAAAATCGCATGGCACACGCCGCTTGTCGATGCGTTAGTCGACATAGCCAGGCAGCAAAAATGGAAAGCGCGACGCGCCCTACTCCGCCGCCTCGACGCGCGGCATCGCCTTCTCGACTTTGGCCGCGCAGAACTTGAACTCCGGAATCTTGCCGAACGGATCGAGCGCCGGATTGGTCAGGATATTCGCCGCCGCTTCGACATAAGCGAACGGAATGAACACGACGCCGTCCGGAATGGCGTCGTCCTGCCGCGATTGCAGCTCGACCTCGCCGCGCCGCGTCGCCACGCGCACCATGTCGCCCGGCTGGATGCCGAGCTTCTCGATGGTGCCGCGCGACAATTGCGCGATCGCCGACGGCTCCAGCGCGTCGAGCACCTTGGTGCGGCGCGTCATCGAGCCGGTGTGCCAATGCTCAAGCTGGCGGCCGGTGGAGAGAATGAACGGATACTCCTCGTCCGGCACTTCGTTCGGCGGCTGCAGCTTGGTCGCGACGAGCTTGGCGAAGCCACCCGGACGCGGGAAGCCATCCTCGAACACGACGTCGCGGCCGGGAATGTCCGGGCCCGCGGTCGGATAAGTGACGGCATATTCGCGGTTGACGCGATCCCACGAGATGTTGTCGAGCGCCGGCATCATCGACGCCATTTCGTCGAACACCTCGCCGACATGTTTGTAATTCCAGCCGCAGCCCATGCGGTTGGCGATGTCCTGGATGATCCACAGATCCTGGCGCGTGTCGCCCGGCAGCGGAATCGCGGCGCGGCCCATTTGCACCTGGCGGTTGGTGTTGGTGACGGTGCCGTCCTTCTCCGGCCAGCCGGAGGCCGGCAGGATGACGTCGGCATACATCGCGGTCTCGGTGAGGAAGAGGTCCTGCACCACCAGATGTTCGAGATGCGCCAGCGCCTGACGCGCGTGGTTCAAATCGGGATCGGACATTGCCGGGTTTTCGCCCTCGACATACATGCCCTTGATCTCGTCGGCGTGCACCGCGTCCATGATCTCGACCACGGTCTTGCCGCGCTTCGGCGGCAGCTTGACGCCCCACTTGGTCTCGTACATCGCGCGGATTTCGGGATTCTCCACCGACTTGTAGTCGGGGAAGAACATCGGAATGAGGCCCGCGTCTGACGCGCCCTGCACGTTGTTCTGGCCGCGCAGCGGGTGGAGACCGGTGCCGGGACGGCCGATCTGGCCGGTGATGAGCGCGAGCGCGATCAGGCAGCGCGCATTGTCGGTGCCGTGTGTATGCTGCGACACGCCCATGCCCCAGAAGATGATCGAACTCTCGGCGCGCGCATAGGCGCGGGCGACTTCGCGCAAGGTGTCGGCCGGAATGCCGCAGATCGGCTCCATTTCTTCCGGCGTGAAATCCTTGATGTTTTCCTTCCAGGCCTCGAAGCCTTCGACATAGGTCTGGATATATTGTTGGTCGTACAGCTTTTCGGTGACGATGACGTTCAACATGGCGTTGAGCATCGCGACGTCGGTGCCGTTCTTGAACTGCATCATCTTCCAGGCGTGGCGCTTCATCGCCGTGCCGCGCGGGTCCATGACGACCAGCTTGGCGCCGCGCTTGGCAGCCTGCTTGAAATAGGTCGCGGCGACCGGATGGTTCTCGGTCGGGTTGGCGCCGATGATGATGATCAGCTCGGAATTCTTGACCTCGTTGAAGGTCGCGGTGACGGCGGCCGAGCCGACGCCTTCCAAGAGCGCCGACACCGACGAGGCGTGGCACAGCCGCGTGCAGTGATCGACATTGTTGGTGCCGAAGCCGGTGCGGATCAGCTTCTGGAATAGATAGGCTTCTTCATTTGAACCTTTGGCCGAGCCGAAACCGGCCAGCGCATCGGGACCGTCGCGGTCGCGGATCTTGACGAGGCCGCCGGCGGCGCGATCGAGCGCCTCCTCCCAGGTGGCTTCGCGGAAATGCGTCCACGGATTGGCCGGGTCGATTTCCTCATGCGCGACCTTCGGCACGCCGTCCTTGCGGATCATCGGCTTCAACAGGCGCTGCGGATTGGCGACGTAGTCGAAACCGAAGCGGCCCTTGACGCAGAGACGGTTGGCGTTGGCCGGGCCATTCTTGCCGGTGACGGCGACGATCTTGTCGTTCTTGATCTGGTAGGTGAGCTGGCAGCCGACGCCGCAATAGGGGCAGACCGAGTCGACGGCGCGGTCGGGCTTGCCGAGATAAACATTGTTATCATCGACCATAGTCGCCGGCATCAAAGCGCCGGTCGGACAGGCCTGCACGCATTCGCCGCAGGCGACGCAGGTGGACGCGCCCATCGGGTCATCGAAATCGAACACGATCTTTTCCATGAAGCCGCGGCCGGCCATGCCGATGACGTCGTTGACCTGGACTTCGCGGCAGGCGCGCACGCAGAGATTACACTGGATACAGGCGTCGAGATTGACCGCCATGGCCGGATGCGAACGATCCGGCGCGGGCACGGCCTCGCGCTCGCGCTTGGGGAAGCGGCCGGCCTCGACGTTCTGGCGCTTGGCGGTTTTCCAGAATTCCGAATCGTTGTCGTGCGCGACGTCCATTGCCGGCTGGTCGGTGACGAGCAACTCGGCGACCATCTTGCGCGCGGTCTGGGCGCGGTGCGTGTCGGTTTTCACCTTCATGCCGGGCGCCGGGGTGCGAATGCAGGAGGCGGCGAGCACGCGCTCGCCCTCGATCTCGACCATGCAGACGCGGCAATTGCCGTCGGCGCGGTAGCCGGGCTTCGGCGAATAGCACAGATGCGGCAGCTTGATGTCGAGCCGGCGCGCGGCGCGGAAGATCGACTCGCCATCGCGGATGTCGATCTCGTGGCCGTCGATGAAAAACGTTTTGGCGGTGTCGGCGGTGCCGGCGCCGTCAACCTTGTCCATCGGCGCGGTGTGCGCGACCGCCGGCTTGCCCTTGTTGAGATCGGTGCCGCCGGCAGCGCCCTTGTTGTCGTGACCGTAGCCTTGAGGATTTTTAATGTCGGTCATGATTCACCAGGTCCCCATCGGTTTCGTCAGATCATCGGGGAAATATTTGAGCACGCTCAAAAGCGGATTCGGCGCGGCCTGGCCGAGGCCGCAGATCGAGGCGTCGCGCATCAGCGCGGCCAACTCGTTCAGCAACTCGACGTTCCACGGCCCCTGTTCCATCAGCTTGACGGCCTTCTCGGTGCCGGCGCGGCACGGCGTGCACTGGCCGCAACTTTCGTCCTCGAAGAACTTCAGGAGATTGAGCGCGACCGCCTTCATGTCGTCCTGGTCGGACAGGATGACGACGGCGTGCGAGCCGACAAAACCGCCATGCGGCTCGAAAGTGCCGAAGTCGAGCGGCAGGTCGGCCATGTCCGGCGGAAAGATGCCGCCGGACGCGCCGCCCGGCAAAAAGCCTTTCAGCGTATGGCCGTCGATCATGCCGCCGGAGAATTCGTTGATCAGTTCGTTGATGGTGACGCCGGCCGACGCCTGCTTGACGCCGGGATTTTTCACGCGGCCCGACACCGAATAACTGCGGAAGCCCTTCTTGTCGCGGCGGCCTTGCGCGATGAACCATTCCGGGCCGCGCTCGACCAGATCGCGGATCCAGTACAAGGTTTCGACGTTCTGCTCGAGCGTCGGACGGCCGAACAGGCCGACCTGCGCGAGGTAGGGCGGGCGATGGCGCGGCAGGCCGCGTTTGCCTTCAATCGACTCGATCATCGCCGATTCCTCGCCGCAGATATAAGCACCGGCGCCGCGGCGCAGATGAATCTTGGTGTGCGGCATCAGGCCGGCAGCTTCGACCTTGGCGATCTCAATGGCCAGCATCAGGCGGATTTCCGGATACTCGTCGCGGACATAAAGATAAGTGTCGGCGGCCTCGACGACGTAAGCGGCGAGCAGCGTGCCTTCGATGAAGCGGTGCGGGTCGAGTTCGAGATAATAACGGTCCTTGAACGTGCCGGGCTCGCCTTCGTCGCAGTTGACGGCAAACAGACGCGGCGCCGGTTCAGCGCGCACGAGAGTCCATTTGCGCCCGGTCGGGAAGCCGGCGCCGCCGAGGCCGCGCAGGCCGGCGTCGCTGACGATTTTGATCAGGTCGTCGCGCGTGCGCTTGCCGGCATAGACGTCTTTCAGCAGCGAATAGCCGCCGGCCTTTTGATAGGCCGCGAAATCGATGGCCGGATGCCAGGCATGGGCATGCGGCTTGGCCTCGGCGGCAGCGGTGAGATTGTCGACCGTGGCGTGAAACGTCTGCACATGACCGACGGCGGCGACCGGCGCGCGGTCGCAGGCGCCCATGCACGGCGCGCGCACGACGCGGACATCCTGGCCGAGCGCGCCCGGCAACGTCGCCAGCAACTTCTCGGCGCCCGCCATGGCGCAGGACAATGAATCGCAAACGCGAATGGTGACCGGCGGCGGTGGCGGGCCTTCCTTCACCACGTCGAAATGCGCGTAGAAGGTGGCGACTTCGTAGACTTCCGCCATCGCCATTTTCATCTCATGCGCGAGCGCGGCGAGATGCGGCGCGGAGATGTGGCCGTAATGATCCTGGATCAGATGCAAATGTTCGATGAGGAGATCGCGGCGGCGCGGCTTGTCGGTCAGCAGCGATTGCACATCGCGCAGCGCGGCCGGATCGATCTGGCGGCCCTTCGGCGTGCGGGGCGACTTGCGCCGTCCGGCGCCCTTACCCTTGCCGCCGCCATGACCGTTACCGCCGCTGTGCGGCGGTTGGCCGTTGCCGCCGTTTGACGGCGGATTGTGCATATTCATGCCGATCTCCCTAGGGGCCCTTTTTGAAGGCGTTCCAGACTGGGTACAATCCCGCGTTCCCCATGGGTTGATAGGCAAAACCTATCAATGATGATGTGTTTACGGGCCTTAATCGCGCCAATATGGCGCCCGCTCTTTTGCCAACTCATTGAATTCACAGAGAAAATATCGTGATCGACAAACTCGAATTCCTGCTGGCACTAGCGCGAGAACGGCATTTCGGCCGCGCCGCCGAGGCCTGCGGCGTCACCCAGCCGACTCTGTCAGCCGGGGTAAAGCAGATCGAGGAGCAAATGGGCGTGCTGCTGGTGCTGCGCGGCTCGCGCTTCCAGGGCTTCACGCCGGAAGGCGAGCGCGTGCTGGAATGGGCGCGCCGCATCGTCGGCGACACCCGCAACATGCGCGACGAGATCAACGCATTGCGCCACGGCCTGTCCGGCCGCCTGCGCATCGCCGCCATCCCCACCGCGCTGGCCATGGTGGCCGCGCTCACCACGCCGTACCGCGAGAAGCATCCGAACGTGCAGTTCACGATTCTCTCGCGGACCTCGGTCGAGATTCTCGAACTGCTGGAAAATCTCGAGATCGACGCCGGCATTACCTATGTCGAGAACGAACCGCTCGGCCGCGTCAGCATGATCCCGCTCTATCACGAGCACTACCGGCTGCTGACGTCCGCCGACGCGCCGCTCGGCACGCGCGACAGCGTGACCTGGGCGGAGGTCGCGCAGGTGCCGTTGTGTCTGTTGACGCCGGACATGCAGAACCGGCGCATCATCGACCGGCTGTTGAAAAGCGCCGGCGGCGATTCACGGCCGACGCTGGAATCGGATTCGATGATCCTTTTGTTCTCGCATGTGCGCACCGGCCGCTGGGCCAGTGTGATGCCGGAAAAAATCGCGCAGACCTTGGGATTGACCGACAACATTCGCGCCATTCCGATCACCACGCCGAATGCGGTGCAGACCATCGGCCTCGTCGTGCCGCAGCGCGAACCGATGACGCCGACGACAGCGGCTCTGGTCGAGGTGGCGAAGAAAGTCGCGCCGGGCCTGCACGACTAGGCGCGCGGTCTAATCTCGGAATCAAGGGTGAAAAGTAATAGGACGGATTTGGCCCGAAACTCCGTTCGTTCCCGCGAAAGCGGGAACCCAGTACTTCGACCAATCTCGCGGCTCTAGCTGGGTCCCCGCTCATAGGCGTTCTGAAAGAACGCCGTTCTTTGAACGGCTATGCGCGGGGACGAACGGATAGAGAGCCCTATTTTTTCTTTTGCTTACCTGGCTTTTTAGCTGAGGCTGATTTCTTCCCGCCACCGGCCCGCTTGATGCCGTCCATGATCAACTGCTCGGCCTCGCGCGCGTCGAGCCAGCGCACGATCGACACCCACTTGCCCTTCTCCAGATCCTTGTAGTGCTGGAAAAAGTGCGCGATCTGCTCGCACATCACGTCCGGCAGGTCGCGGTAGCTGGTGATGCCCTTGTAGAACGGGTGCAGCGCATCGACCGGCACGGCCAATATCTTTTCGTCATTGCCGGCCTCGTCTTCCATCAGCAGCGCGCCGACCGGGCGGCAGCGGATGACCGCGCCGGGGACGACGGGCACCTGGGAGATGACCAAGATATCGCAAGGATCGCCGTCGTCCGACAATGTGTGCGGAATGAAGCCGTAATTGCCGGGATAGAACATCGCCGTGTGCAGGAAGCGGTCGACGAAGATCGCCCCCGAGGTCTTGTCGAATTCGTATTTCACCGGCACGCCGCCGAGCGGTATCTCGATAATGGCGTGGATGTCGTGCGGCGGGTTGCGGCCGGATGAGATCAGCTTGAGGTCCATGGGGGCTCCGAATTCTATTCGGACCCGCCATAGCACATTTATAGCGTCGTCATTCCGGGGCGCGCGCCTTCGCGCGGACCCGGAATTCAGAAGCGAGCGCAGGACCAATTGTCTGGATTCCAGGTTCGCGCGCCATAGCGCGTCAAAGACGCGCGTAAACGCGCTGATGGCGGCGCGCGCCCCGGAATGACAGAGACTTACGCCACCTTCTCGTGCAGATGCCGGAACATGGCCTTCTTGGCCTCGTCGTCGAACTCGGCCTTGAAGGTGTGCTTGTCCTTGATGGCCAGCGCGCGGGCGGCGGCCGGGCGGGCGCTGATCTCGTCGATCAGCTTCTTGAGGTGCGGGAATTTGGCCCAGGCGGTGTCGCCGAGCGCCACCGGGATCAGACGCGCCCAGCCCCACAGCGCCATGTCGACGATGGTGTAGGTGTCGCCAAGCATGTATTTCTGCTTCGCTAGCCGCGCTTCGATGATCCCGTAGTGGCGCTGCGCCTCGTACATGTAGCGGTTGGTGGCGTATTCGATCTTCTCCGGCGCATAGTTGCGGAAGTGCACCGACTGGCCCGAATAAGGCCCGACGCCGGAGGCGATGAACATTAGCCAGGACAGCAACTCGCCGCGCGCCTTGTCGCCGACGCCGGGCATGAACTTGCCGGTCTTTTCGCCGAGATAAAGCAGGATGGCGTTGGAATCGAACACGGTGGTGCCGTTATCGATAATGACCGGCACCTTGGCGTTAGGATTGATCGCGGTGAATTCCGGTCTGTGCTGGTCGCCCTTGCGGGTGTCGACCGGGATCGGCTCGTAGTCGAGACCGGCTTCTTCGAGAAACAGCGCCACCTTCATCGGGTTCGGCGCGCCGGAATAGTAGAACTTGATCATCGGGGATTTCCTCCTGGATTTTAAAATCGGCGCATAGCAGCACTCGGCTCAAGCGCGCGCAAGCGGGGGGGGGCTCGCGGGCAGCCCAACGCAAAACGGACGCTTGCTTACCCTCCCCTGGAGGGGGAGGGTCGATTGCTTGAGCGAGAGCGAAAGCAATCGGGGTGGGGTGAACTCAATCACCCCACCCCGCTCGCTACCGCTCGCGACCCTCCCCCTCCAGGGGAGGGTAAGTAAGAAAGCCCTAAAACAGCCCGACGATCTGGCCGTCAGCGCCGACGTCGATCGAGTCGGCCGACGGCACCTTGGGCAGGCCCGGCATGGTCATGATCTCACCGCAGATCGCGACGATGAACTCGGCGCCGGCGGACAGGCGAACCTCGCGCACGGGAATCGAGAAGCCGGTCGGCGCGCCCTTGGCGTCCGGGTTGGTCGAGAACGAATACTGCGTCTTGGCAATGCAGACCGGCAGCTTGCCGAAGCCCATTTCTTCCCAGGTCTTGAGCTGATCCTTGACCGACTTGTCGGCGGTCGCGTCATCGGCGCGGTAGATTTCCTTGGCGATGGTGCGAATCTTCTCGAACAGCGGCATCGCGTCCGGGTAAAGAAGCTTGAGCTTGCCTTTGTGGCCGTCGATTGTCTTGACCACAGCCTTGGCGACGTCCGCCGCGCCCTCGCCGCCCATCGCCCAGTGATCGGCCATCAGGGCTTCGACGCCGAGCGCCTTGCACTTGTCCTTGACCAAGGCGATTTCGGCATCGCTGTCGGCCGAGAAGCGGTTGATCGAGACCACCGCCGGCAGGCCGAACTTCTTGATGTTCTCGACGTGGCGCTGCAGGTTCGACATGCCGGCTTCCAGCGCCTTGAGGTCTTCCTTCTTCAGATCATCTTTCTTGACGCCGCCATGCATCTTGAGCGCGCGGATGGTGGCGACGATGACGACGCAGGACGGCTCGAGGCCGGCCTTGCGGCACTTGATGTCGAGGAATTTCTCGGCGCCAAGGTCAGCACCGAAGCCGGCTTCGGTGACGACGTAATCGGCGAGCTTGAGCGCGGTCGTGGTGGCGACGACCGAGTTGCAGCCATGCGCGATGTTGGCGAAGGGGCCGCCATGGATGAAGGCGGGCGTGCCTTCAAGCGTCTGCACCAGGTTCGGCGCGATGGCTTCCTTGAGCAGCGCGGTCATGGCGCCGTGGGCTTTCAGTTCCTTGGCGCGGATCGGCTTCCGCTCGCGGGTATAAGCGACGATGATGTTGCCGAGGCGTTCCTTCAAATCGTCGAGATCCTTGGCGAGGCAGAAGATCGCCATGACTTCCGACGCGACGGTGATGTCGAAGCCGGCTTCGCGCGGATAACCGTTGGCGACGCCGCCGAGCGAGCAGACGATCTCGCGCAGCGCGCGGTCGTTCATGTCCATGACGCGGCGCCAGACGACGCGGCGGCTATCGATGCCGAGCGCGTTGCCCCAGTAGATGTGGTTGTCGATCAAGGCCGACAGCAGATTGTGCGCCGAGGTGATGGCGTGGAAGTCGCCGGTGAAGTGCAGGTTGATGTCTTCCATCGGGATGACCTGAGCGTAACCGCCGCCGGCGGCGCCACCCTTCATGCCGAAGGACGGCCCGAGCGACGGTTCGCGCAGGCAGCAGATCGCCTTCTTGCCGATGTGGTTGAGCGCATCGGTGAGGCCGACCGTCGTCGTGGTTTTGCCCTCGCCGGCCGGCGTCGGCGAAATCGCCGTCACCAGGATCAGCTTGCCGTTCGGCTTGTCCTTGAGCGACTTGACGTAGTCCATCGACACCTTGGCCTTGTAGTGGCCATACGGGTCGAGGTTTTCCGCGGCGACGCCGAGCTTGTCCTTGGCGACATCAAGGATGCGGCGTTTGGTGGCGGTCTGCGAAATTTCGATGTCGGATTTCGGCGACTGATGCTGCGAAGCGGGCATTTGTGCGTTTCCAATATAAGTAGAGTGAACCGGCGATTTTTTGTTCGCTTATGAGAAGCGGGTCTTCGGCGCGAGATTGGCGGACGCGGCCCATTCGCCGGCGCTCATCTTCTTGCCGTCCGGCGGCTGCAAGCGGGTGATCTTGAAGCGGCCGTCGGCGCAAACCACGGTGATGCTGTCGGCATCCTGGGCGACGATCTCGCCGAGCTTGCCGGCAATGCCTTTCGGATCCTTGGCCGGCAACGGCTTGGCGTCGAAAATCTTGATGGTCTTGCCGTCGAGCACGGTCCAGGCGCCCGGCGCCGGATTGCAGCCGCGGATCAGGCGGTCGATCTGCTCCCACGGCTTGCCCCAGTCGATCTTGGCGTTGTCGGCCTTGCACATGCCTTCATAGGTCGCCTTGGATTCGTCCTGCTTGATCTTCGGCGCCTTGCCGGCTTTCACCAGATCGACGCCTTCGAGCATCGCCTCGACGCCCATCGGGAACAGGCGGTCGAAGTAAACAGTGCCGAGCGTGTCGGTGTCGGAGATCGGCGTCTTCTTCTGGATGAGGATGTCGCCGGTATCGAGCCCGTTGTCCGGCCAGAAGATCGACAGGCCGGTTTCCTTCTCGCCCTTGATGATCGGCCAGTTGATCGCCGAGGCGCCGCGATAAAGCGGCAGCAGCGACGGGTGATACTGGATCGAGCCATGCGTCGGGATGTTGAGGAAGTCTTCCGGCACGAACAAAGTGACGAAGGCCATGACCTGAAGATCGGGCTTCAACGCCATGAATTCTTCCAGCACTTCCGGCGTCTTGTACGACGCCGGCTGCAACACCTTGAGGCCGGCGGCGAGTGCCGCTTCCTTCAACGGGTCGGCCTTGGCGCCCTCCTTTTCCGGCGCGACATAGACGGCGACGACCTCATCGCCGCGCTTCAACAGCGCTTCGAGAACGGCTTTGCCGAAGGCCTGCTGGCCATGGACGACGATACGCATGTTGATGCTCCCCGATTATTCTTTCTTGTCCCGGGCGCCATGCAGCGCGAAGCGATGCGTGGCAGAACCGGGACCATTCCAAGCTCAGTGGTCGCAAAGGTCCCGGCTCTGCGGTGCATCGCAAGCGCGCTGCACCGCGTCCGGGACAAGTAAAACTAAGCCGCCTTCTCTTTCTTCTCCGGCGCCGACAAGGCACCGGAATTCTTGATCTCGGCGACCTCGGACGCCTTGAAGCCGAGCACCTTGGTCAAAATTTCGTCGGTGTGTTCGCCGAGCAACGGCGAACGTTCGACCTCGGTAATCGAGTCCGTCATCTTGATCGGATTGCCGACCGAGAGATATTTGCCGCGCACCGGGTGATCGACCTCGACCACCGTGCCGGTGGCGCGCAGCGATTCTTCCTCGGCGATTTCCTTCATCGACAAAATCGGACCGACCGGAATATCGACGGCGTTGCAGGCGTTCATGACCTCGAACTTGGTCATGGTCATGGTCCACTCTTCGATACGGGCGAAGATCTGGTTGAGCTTCGGCAGCCGCGCGCGCGGCGTGGCGAATTCCGGATCGGTCTTCCAGGTCGGTTCGCCGATCAGATCACAGATCGGGGCCCAGACCGGCGCCTGCGTGATGAAATAGATGTAGGCGTTCGGATCTTCCGGCGCGCCCTTGCACTTCAGAATGCGGCCCGGCTGGCCGCCGCCCGAATCGTTGCCAGCGCGCGGCGTCGCGTCGCCGAACGGAATGCCCTCGCCGTACTGCGAATATTCGGTAAGCGGGCCATGGGCCAGGCGCTGCTGGTCGCGCAATTTGACGCGCGCGAGATTGAGCACGCCGTCCTGCATGGCGCACAGCACCTTCTGGCCGCGGCCGGTGCGGATACGCTGATAGAGCGCCGAGACGATGCCGAGCGCGAGATGAAGACCCGTGCCGGAATCGCCGATCTGCGCGCCGGTGACGAGTGGCGGACCGTCGCGGAAGCCTGTCGTCGAGGCCGAGCCGCCGGCGCATTGCGCGACGTTCTCATAGACCTTGCAGTCCTCGTAGGGACCGGGGCCGAAGCCCTTCACCGAGGCGACGATCATGCGCGGGTTGAGCTTGTGGATGTAGTCCCAGGTCAGGCCCATGCGGTCGAGCGCGCCGGGCGCGAAGTTTTCCACCAACACGTCGCACGACTTGATGAGCGCATTGAGCACGCGCATGCCCTGTGGGTGCTTCGAGTCGATGGTGATCGAACGCTTGTTGTGGTTGAGCATGGTGAAGTACAGCGAGTCCGCGCCCTTCACGTCGACCAATTGGCCGCGCGTGATATCGCCGACACCGGGACGCTCGACCTTGATGACGTCGGCGCCGAACCAGGCGAGCAACTGCGTGCAAGTCGGGCCCGACTGCACATGCGTAAAGTCGAGGATACGCACGCCATCGAGCGCCTTGCCGTCCATGCCGAAAGGCTTCTTCGACACGCGCGGCGCTGTCGGCTTGGCGGCGGCTGACTTCTTTGCCGGCTTCTTGGCGGCAAGCTTGACCACCTTGCGGGCGGGCTTTTTCGCCGGTTTCGTTTTGGCTTTCGCCTTTTTCGTCTTCTTGGCCATCACTGGTCCTCCACTTTTCTAGTCATTCCGGGGCTCAAGCGAAGCTTGAGAACCCGGAATCCAGAGCCGAAGCTCTGAGGTTGTTTCTGGATTCCGGGTTCGCGCTTTCGCGCGCCCCGGAATGACGATTACTTCTTCTTCAACTTGCTCTGCGGATTGAGATTACCGATGCGGCCGCTTTCGCTGCCGGCGGCGGGATCGAGAACCGCGTTGATGAGGGTCGGCTTGCCGGAATCCATTGCCGCGTTGACGGCGCGCTTGAGTTCGTCCGGCGAGGTGGCGTTGACGCCGACGCCGCCGAAGGCCTCCATCATCTTGTCGTAGCGCGCGCCTTTGACGAACACGGTCGGCGCCGGATCGCCGCTACCCGACGTATTGACGTCGGTGCCGCGATAGATGCCGTCATTGTTGAAGATGACGATGCAGACCGGCAGCTTGTAGCGGCAGATGGTTTCCACCTCCATGCCGGAGAAGCCGAACGCCGAGTCGCCTTCGACGCACAAAACCGGCTTGCCGGTCTCGATCGCGGCGGCGATGGCGTAGCCCATGCCGATGCCCATGATGCCCCAGGTGCCGACGTCGATGCGCTTGCGCGGCTGGTACATGTCGATGATGCCGCGGGCGAGATCGAGCGTATTGGCGCCTTCGTTGACCAGGATGGCGTCGGGACGTTCCTTGACGATGGTGCGCAGCACGCCGAGCGCGCCGTGATAATCCATCGGCACGTTGTTGTTCATCAGCTTCGGCGCCATCTTCGCGATGTTGTCGTCGCGTTTGGTGGTCACCGTCTTGATCCAGTCGGCCGGGGCCGCCGGCCACTTGGCGTCCATGCCGTTCAACAGCGCCGAGACGCAGGAGCCGATATCGCCGACGACGGGGGCGACGATTTCGACGTTCGAGTCCATTTCCTTGGGCTCAATGTCGATCTGGATGAACTTCTTCGGCGCATCGCCCCAGGCCTTGCCCTTGCCGTGCGACAACAGCCAATTGAGACGCGCGCCGATCAGCAGCACGACGTCGGCGTCTTTCAGCACGGTCGAGCGCGCGGCGCCGGCACATTGCGGATGGGTGTCGGGCAACAGGCCCTTGGCCATGCTCATCGGCAGGAACGGCGCGCCGGTCTTTTCGACAAAGGAACGGATGGCGTCGTCGGCCTGGGCGTAGGACGCGCCCTTGCCGAGAATGATCAGCGGCTTCTTGGCGGACTTGAGCACGTCGAGCGCGCGCTTGATCGAGTCCGGCGACGGAATCTGCGCCGGCGCGGCATCGATCACCTTGACCAGCGACTTCTGGCCGGCGTCGGCGTTCATGACCTGGCCGAACAGTTTGGCCGGCAGATCGAGATAAACGCCACCAGGACGTCCCGATACCGCGGCGCGAATGGCGCGGGCCAGGCCGATGCCGATATCGGCGGCGTGCAGGACGCGGAACGCCGCCTTGCAGAACGGCTTGGCGACGGCGAGCTGGTCCATTTCCTCGTAGTCGCCCTGCTGGAGATCGACGATCTCGCGCTCGGACGAACCGGAAATCAGGATCATCGGGAAGCAGTTAGTGGTGGCATGCGCCAAGGCGGTCAGGCCGTTGAGGAAGCCGGGCGCCGACACGGTGAGGCAGACGCCGGGCTTCTTGGTCAGAAAGCCGGCGATCGAGGCGGCGTAGCCGGCGTTTTGTTCATGACGGAAGGACAGGACTCGGATGCCCGCCGCCTGCGCCATACGGCCAAAGTCCGTGATCGGAATGCCGGGCACGCCATAGATCGTGTTCAGGCCGTTGAGCTTGAGCGCGTCAATGATGAGATTGAAGCCGTCGGTGAGATTCTCTTCGGCTTCGGTGGCGCTCTGTACGACTGCGGACATCCCGCTCTCCTCTACTAATTCAAACTGTTTCTTTTAATCGAGATAGTCGGCGTATTGCTTGACGTGATCGGCGAGACCGAGCGCGTGATCGCGCACCAGCACTTCGGCGCGGTCGGTGGCGCGTGCCTCCAGAGCCTCGATGATCTTGATGTGGTCGCGGATCGAGCGGTCGACGCGATCCTTTTCAACGATGGTCTTGCGCCGGATCATGCGCATGTGCGTGAACAGGTTTTCCGCCATCTCGATCAGCACGCGGTTGCCGCTGAGCTTGATGATGGTCTGGTGAAATTCGATATTGACCTCGGAATATTCGTCGAGGTGGGCGCGCACTTCGTCGCCTTCGAAGGTGGTGAACATCTTGCGCAGCGCCGCGATCTCTTCCGCCGTCGCGTTCTGCGTGACCAGCCGCGCCGCCATGCTTTCCAGCGCGGCCCAGGCGTTGATCATCTCAATGACTTCGGTCTTGGTCTTGCGCACGACATAGATGCCGCGGCGCGGGACCGAGCGAACGAAGCCTTCGCTCTCGAGCTGCGCCATCGCCTCGCGCACCGGCGTGCGGCTGATGCCAAAGTCCTGCGCCAGCTTGCGCTCGTCGAGGCGGATGTCGTCGCGATTACGGTAGATGTCCATCGCCACGATGGCATTCTTCAAGGCGGCATAGGCCTTGTGCTTGAAGCTCGGCGCCGGATCGATCGGCGCCAGCGACGGCTGCGCTGCCGTCACCGGCGAGCGCGCTATCGTTGCGCCTCGGGCGCGGATGGAGTCGCGGCGGGGGGTTGAGTCGCGTGTGTTCATCTCTGGTATACAATATGCCAGCAGGCCCCCTCAGGCGCAATGCCCTCGATTACACCTGCAAAAACCCGCCTTCTCTTCTCATGCGGCGCCCATTCGCGGACGCCGACTGCCGACCCGGACCCCGCTTTGCGGCCCGGCTTCGGCCCTTGTTATTGCGCCCGGGCGCGCCGCGCGCCTATTGAGCCGGGCGCGCCGCGCCCATGGCGACGCGCACGCGGGAAATGCCCTCCTGGATGATCGGCCAGAACAGCGCGATCAGGCCGAGCGTCATCACGGTGGAGACCAGCGCGTTCGAGAAGAACACGCCGAGACTGCCCTGCGAGCCGAGCAAGGATTGACGGAACGACTCCTCCGCCTTGTCGCCGAGCACGATCGCCAGCACCATCGGCGCCAGCGGGTAATTAGCCTTCTTCATGAAGTAGCCGACGACGCCGAAAACCAGCATCATCACCACGTCGAAGGTGTTGTTGTGCACCGTGTAGGCGCCGATGGCGCAGAGCACGAGGATGATCGGCGCGATGACGCTGAACGGAATACGCAGGATAGCGGCAAACAGCGGCACGCAGGTCAGCACCACGATCAGGCCGACGATATTGCCCATATACATCGACGCGATCAGGCCCCAGACGAATTCCGTCTGCTCGACAAACAGCAACGGCCCGGGCTGCAAGCCCCAGATCAGCAGGCCGCCGAGCAACACGGCGGCGGTCGGCGAGCCGGGCACGCCGAGCGCCAGCATTGGCAGCAAGGCCGCGGTGCCGGCGGCATGCGCCGCGGTCTCCGGCGCGACAACGCCTTCGATCTCGCCTTTGCCGAAGTTGTGGCCGCGCTTGGAGATGCGCTTGGCAATGCCATAGCTCATGAAAGACGCCGGCGTCGCGCCAGCAGGCGAGATGCCCATCCAGCAACCGATCAGGCAGGAGCGCAGCGACAGCATCCAGTACTTCGGCAGTTCCTTCCAGGTCTGGATGACGACCTTCAGGTTGATCTTGGCCGCCTTGCCGCGGAAGCTTAAGCCCTCTTCCATGGTGAGCAGGATCTCACCGATGCCGAACAGGCCGATCACGGCGATAAGGAAGTCAAAACCGCTGAGCAGCGACTCGAAACCAAAGGTCAGCCGCAATTGTCCGGTCATCTGGTCCAGACCGACGGCGCCGAGCGCAAAGCCGAGCATCATGGCGGCAATCGTCTTGAATGGCGGCTCCTTGGAAAGGCCAACGAAACTGCAGAAGGCAAGGAAGTACACCGAGAAAATTTCCGCCGGACCGAAACGCAGCGCGAAGCTGGCGACCAACGGTGCGACCAAGGTGATCATGATGACGGCAAACAGTGCGCCGACGAAGGACGATGTAAAGGCCGCGGTCAGCGCCTCGCCGGCGCGCCCCTGCTGCGCCATTGGATAGCCGTCGAAGGTGGTCGCGACCGACCAGGGCTCGCCGGGTATGTTGAACAGGATCGAAGTAATGGCGCCGCCGAACAGCGCGCCCCAGTAAATACAGGACAACATGATGATCGCCGATGTCGGCGACATGCTGAACGTCAGCGGCAGCAGGATGGCGACGCCATTGGCGCCGCCCAGTCCCGGCAGCACGCCGACAATGACGCCCAGCACGATGCCGACGACCATCAAAAGCAGGTTCTGAGGCTGCAGCACGACCGCGAAGCCGTGCATCAAATTGCCAATATCTTCGAACATTTGCTACTTTCCTCAATCGCTGGCGAAGCCAAGCGCCGGCGCGACTGCCCCTAGGATATTCCGGAACGAGTTAGTCCCGTCCCGCTTCTTGTTGTTTCGGTTCCGATGATCCAGGCGGCCGCATTACGCGTAGAGGCCGAGCAAACGCTCCAGCGGCCCCTTCGGCAGCGGCACTAGAAACCAGCGCTCAAAGAAAATGAAGATGAGCACCGGCACGAGAAGCGCAACCGGGATCGCCGTGGTCCAGCGATATTTGCCGAGCCACATCATGAAGGTTCCGATCAGCAGCGCCGACGCCACATAGATGCCGATGTAGGGAAGCGTCCCGACATAGATTCCAGTTGGGATCACCACCGACAGCACCTTGCCGAGCTGTCCCCAGGTCGCAAACAGGCCCTGGTCGTTGGTGGCGGCGAACAGCGTGTACAGATTGATCGCCGACGAGAGAATGATGATCAAGCCGATATAGAAGGGAAAGAACCCGGCCATCGGCCCGTCGTCTGCCCAGCCGATACCGACACGCAGGCTGCCGATAACGGCTATCAGTCCGGCGAGGCCGATGACGACGGCCACACCCGCTTCGACACCCCGGTGGGACGGTCCCGTCCCACCGGTTTCATGCACAGTTTCACTCATGGAAGTCCTCGAATGTCTGCGTTCTACCGCAGGCTTAGTTGGTCTTGGCCATGAAGCCGGCTTCTTTCATCAAGCCTTCGTGCAGCTTCTCGGCCTCGGCGACCCACTTGGCGTATTCGTCGCCAACCATGAAGCTCTGGTTGAAAGCGCCATCGGCCATCAGCTTCTTCCATTCCGGCGTTTCACGCACCTTCTTGAAGAGGTCGACGTAATAGCTGACCGCGTCCTTGCTGACGCCCGGCGGCATGAAGAAGCCGCGCAACATCACGTATTCGACGTCAAGCCCGGCCGACTTGCAGGTCGGAATGTCGTTCCACGACATGTCGCCAGCAATCTTGTCCTTGTAGTCGAGCTTTTTGGGATCGAACACACACAGCGGCCGCAGCTTGCCGGCACGCCAGTGAGCCACCGCCTCGATCGGATTGTTGACCGACGAGTCAATATGGTTGCCGACGAGCTGCACGGCGACCGCGCCGCCGCCCTTCTGCGGAATGTAGATCATTTTCTTGCCGACGGCCTTCTGCAGCGCGACGGTGATGATTTGGTCTTCCTGCTTGGAGCCGGTGCCGCCCATTTTGAAGGTGTTGTCGGGCTGCGCCTTGATGGCGTCGACGTAGTCCTTGACGGTCTTGTAGGGCTTCTCGGCATTGACCCAGAGAACGAATTCGTCGAGCGCCATCATGGCGACCGGGGTCATGTCTTTCCAGTTGACTGGAATGCCCGTCGCCATCGGCGTGGTGAACAGGTTCGACAAAGTGATGATGAGCTTGTGTTCGTTGCCCTTGGCGTTCTTGACGTCGAGGAAGCCCTCGCCGCCGGCGCCGCCGGACTTGTTGATGACCACGACGGGCTGCTTGGTCAGCGAGTGCTTGCTGATGATGCCCTGCATTGTGCGGGCCATCTGGTCGGCGCCGCCGCCGGTACCGGCGGGGACAATGATTTCAATCGGGTGGCTCGGCTCCCACGCAGTGGCGGGAACGGCAGACATCGCAAACGCGGCACCGACGCAGGCTACCGCACCGAAAGACAGAATCTTGCTGGTAACTGACATGAGACCTCCCTTGGATTATTAAGCGCTGCCGAGCTTACCGCCGGCTGGACGCAATTTTAACTGGCCTTGAACAGCCTCTCTCGTCGCCTCTGTTATACATAATACCAATTCAAGACGCTTGTATATCCGGGTCGGTACGATGGAGCGGTGTTTTAAGGGGCCAAAGCGTCGCCGAATGTGCTGCATCGCAGCACGCGGAGAACCCGCGGGCGACTCAGGGAATCCCAAATTTATGAGGCAAGGAAAGCGCTTGCGCCGCGATACGTTGCTTCCGCCGGCGGGCGGCAGGCACACCTAATCATTCCGCAATGCAACAAAATCGATGGCTGCGAAAACAAAAAAAAATTATGCGGCTACAGACAAAGCTCAATCGCCGCACCGATACCTCAGCGCCAATCGGCGACGCGCTGTAATTCGGTGGCGTTCTTGATGGTCAGCGAGCGGCTGTTGATCTCGACCAGACCGGCGCGCTGAAGCTCGCCCAGCACCTTGCTGACATGAACCGGCGTCAGGCCGGTAGCGTCAGCGATATGACGCTGGCGCAACGGGAAGTCGAAAGTCTGCGAACGCACGGTGGTGCGCTTGGCAACCTTCTCTGACAACCGCAGGATCAGGCGCGCGATGCGTTCGTCAGCGCGGCGGCGACCGAGATCGAGTGCGAGTTGATCGGCGCGGGCTTTGGCTTCGTTCCACAGGCCGAACAGCTTTTCGAGAAGGTCGGCGCGGCCAAACATCAGGCCCTTGATCTCCTCACGCTTGAACTTGCGATAGGTGACCTCAGTGATCGCTTCGACGGTATGACCCGACATCGGCGCCAGCAGGCTGCCGGCGGAAACGATATCACCCGGCAGCAGAAAGGAGATGATCTGCCGCCGGCCATCGGGCAAGGCGACTGACGACATCGCCCAGCCGCTGCAAATGATCGGCACAAAGTCCGACCATTCCTTCGGATGCAAGATCAGGCGCCGCGCCGGAATGGTATGGACCGTCGCCGAAAGCGACTGCGTGGCCGGGCGGCCCTCGCCATCGGCATCGCCTTCCTTCATGCCACAGCACAGCAGATTGAACGCCGGGCAGATGGTGCAAGCGACGTCGCAGGTCATCGTATTGGCGGCCACAAGCTGCGGAAGCTGTGCCGGTCGCACCGGCGCGAGCGCCTGACTGCCTATGGAACGCATTTCCATTGCCGGCGCGCTGACGTTGAACCCGGCGGCGCTGGCGCTTTTCGGCAAAGCTTTAATGACGGTGCTGGTCACTGTGGCGTCCTGTGTGATCGAAGCAGCAAGACTTGATCGAGACGATCTCGTTGTTGCTCTGTTATTACTAGGGTCAGGACTCATTGATCACAGCCAGAAGATGACGACTGCAGCAATGCAGATTGCTGACATGAAGGTGTGGGCGCATCGGTCGTAACGGGTATGGATACGTCGCCAGTCTTTGAGCCTGCCGAACATATTCTCGATCCTGTGAC
>CAMBQQ010000069.1 GCA_945870035.1 Rhizobium sp. Q54
CACGCTGCATCGTTACGTGCTGCTTTACAACCAGCAGCTTCCGCAATCAGCCTTGGGCAGCAAGACACCCTTGCAGGCCATGAAGGACTGGCATAGCCTGAAACCGGAGTTGTTCAGAAAACAGCCATATCACCTACCGGGATGTGACATGTACCAACCGCCGCATTTCCGCGAAGACCGGCGCGCCGTCCAGCACGCGCTGATCGCAAAGCATTCCCTCGGCCTGCTGATCACGGCAGGCCCCGAGGGGCTGCAGGCGAATGCGATTCCGTTTCTGCTCGACGCAGCGGCATCGGATAACGGCACCTTGCGCGCGCATCTCGCGCGCGCCAATCCGCAACTGCGCGAACTAGCAGCGGTCGAGGAATGTCTCGTCGTCTTTCAGGGCCCCCAGACTTACATCAGCCCGTCGCTTTATCCGAGCAAACGCGAAACCGGCAAGGTCGTGCCGACCTGGAATTACATCACGGTGCACGCCTGGGGCCGTCCGCAGGTGATGGACGACGCCGCCTGGATTGCCAGCCAAATCGACGATCTCACGCGCCACCATGAAGCGCCGCGCGCCGCGCCGTGGGCCGTGGCCGACGCGCCGGAGCCTTTCGTTGCCGCGCAGATCAAGGGCATTGTCGGCCTTGAGATTCCGATCGCGCGCATCGAAGGCAAATGGAAAGTCAGCCAGAATCGCACCGCCGCCGATGCCGCTGGCGTCGCCGCCGGCTTGCGCGGCGAAAGCGATGAGGCCCATGCGATGGCTATGGAAGTTGCTGCCCGTGGTAAAACGAACCAGGCCTGAGTTGCCCTCTACGTTCGTCCCCGCGAAAGCGGGGACCCAGTCTTTCTAGAACTGGATTCCCGCTTTCGCGGGACTGAACGGAGTTTGTTGCGCAAACTTGGGCTCATCTTGTGGAGGCTCTCATGGAACGCAAACTCGTTTCTTCCGGCGCCATTTTTGAAGAGCAGATCGGCTTCTCGCGCGCGGTGCGCGTCGGCGCGCATATCGCGGTGTCAGGCACCGCGCCGCTCGCGCCGGGTGGCGGCGTCGCCTGTCCCGGCGATCTCTACGGCCAGACCTTGCGCTGTCTCGCCATCATCGAGAAAGCCATCAACGATGCCGGCGGCAAGCGCGAGCACGTCATCCGCACCCGCATCTATCTCAAAGAAATGTCGAACTGGCAGGACGCAGGCCGCGCCCATGGCGAATTTTTCAAAGACATCCGCCCGGCCTCGACCATGATCCAGATCGTGCAGGCCATCGACCCAGGCTGGCTGGTCGAGATTGAAGCGGATGCGATTGTGGTGTGATTATCCCGGCGGCGGTTCGGCGAACGCCGCCGCCTTCGCCACCTGCTGCTCGCGGATGAAAATATAAATGCCGGCCGCGATGATGATGCCGGCGCCAACGAGCATCGGCACAGTCGGAATGTCGCCGAAGAAAATATAGCCGAGAATGATCGCCCAGAAGATCGTCGAATATTGATACGGCACCACCACCGAGGCTTCCGCCAGTTCGAGCGCTTTGTTGATGCAGAGATAGGCGATCATCGCCACGACTCCGAGCAGCGTCAGCAGCGCGCCGTCGAACCAGGTCAGGCTCACCCAGGCGAACGGCGCAACAATCGCGCCGAACACCAGAGCCGAGACGTTCTGGATCGTCACCAGCACGATGCCGGACGAACCGCGCACCAGCCGCGTACACACCATGAAGATCGAAAACGAAAAACTGCCGGCAATCGCCACGAAGGCCCCCGGCGTGAGTGCGCCGGCCGTCGGGTTGAGCGCGATCATCACGCCGACGAAACCGGCGAACACGGCGGCCCAGCGCCGCCAGCCGACCTTCTCGCCGAGCAGGAAGGGCGACACCGCGGTGACATAAATCGGACCGGCGAGATAAAACGTCATCACGTCGGCCAGCGACATGTCGGTCAGCGCCCAGTAGAAACAGGCGACCTCCAAGGTCGCGAATACCGCGCGAAACAACTGTAGCCATGGCCGCGGCATGTCGCGGAACGGCGCCCAGCCTTCGCGTCTGATCAGCGGCGCCAGCACGACAAGCGCCGCGACGCTGCGCACCAGCAGGATCTGGCCGACCGAAAAGGTCGCGATCAAAAATTTGCCCATCGCGTCGTTGAGCGCGAAAAAGAAGATGCCGATCAGCATCAGGGCAATGCCGGCAACGGGATGGTGGTGCCCGGCGGGGCTTGTGGCGGCGGACGTCGTCATGCGGGGGACGGTATATACGGCCCGTGACGCCTTGGCGAAGGGGTGTTCCTGCCGCCGCCGGATGTTGACATTTGTATAGGCAAATGCCTATATCCCGGCATGGACGCTGACGGCTTCGATTGGGACGTCGGCAACCTGGCCAAATGCCAGAAGCATGGTCTTTCGATTGCCGAAATCGAAAGATTCCTGTTGAGCGACCCAAGAACGGCCCCGGATTTCAAACACTCGGATCGTGAGGATCGAATCATGGCGGTTGGCCGCGATAGTCGCGGTCGCGCCGTATTTATCGTTTTCACCTTTCGCATACGCAATGGCCGGCGGCTCATTCGGCCATTAAGTGCGCGTTACATGCATCAGTCGGAGATCGAAGGCTATGAAGCCGAAGAGTCCTAAATTGCGGAAGGTCCCACACTTCAAAACCGACGAAGAGGCGGAAGCCTTTCTCGAACAGGATCTGTCGGACCTGGACTTCTCCCAATTCAAACCGATGCATTTCGAAATCCTGCCGAAGGAAAAAAGTATCAATCTCCGGCTGTCGGAAAGCCTGCTCGACACCATTCGCCAGAATGCCAAGCGCGAAGGCGTGCCCTATCAACGCTACATCCGCCTGCTCATCGAGCGCGGCATGATGGCCCCGAAACAATCCAAGGCGAAAGCCGGTTAGTCCCTACCCATGAAATTCCTCGACGAAGCCAAGGTCTATATCGGGTCCGGCGCGGGCGGCAACGGCTGCATCGCGTTCCGGCGCGAGAAGTTCATCGAGTTCGGCGGCCCCTCCGGCGGCGACGGCGGCAAGGGTGGCGACGTCATTGTCGAGGCGGTCAACGGCCTCAACACCCTGATCGACTATCGCTACCAGCAGCACTTCATGGCCGAGCGCGGCGAGAACGGCATGGGCAAGGATCGCCACGGCGCCGGCGGCAAGGACAAGATCATGAAGGTGCCGGTCGGCACCCAGATCTATGAGGAAGACGGCGAGACGCTAATCGCCGATTTCACCGAAGTCGGCCAGCGCATCACGCTCGCCAAAGGCGGCAATGGCGGCTTCGGCAACGCCTATTTCAAGACCTCGACCAATCAGGCGCCGCGTCGCGCCAATCCCGGCCAGCCCGGCGAAGAGCGCACCATTCGCTTGCGCCTGAAACTGATCGCCGATGCCGGCCTCGTCGGCCTGCCCAATGCCGGCAAGTCGACCTTCCTTGCCCGCGTCACCGCGGCGAAACCGAAGATCGCCGATTATCCTTTCACGACGTTGCATCCACAGCTCGGCGTCGTGCGCGTCGACGATCGCGAATTCGTGCTCGCCGATTTGCCCGGTCTGATCGAAGGCGCGCATGAAGGCGTCGGCCTCGGCGACAAATTTCTCGGCCATGCCGAACGCTGCCGCGTCATTCTGCATCTGGTCGATGGCACCGGCGAAGATGCCGGCGCCGACTACAAGACCGTGCGCGACGAACTCGACGCCTATGGCAACGGGCTCGAGGACAAGCCGGAGATTGTCGCGTTGTCGAAAACCGATTCGATGACGCCGGAAGCGATCAAGAAGCAGACGGCGCGGCTGAAGAAGGCGTCCGGCCAGGCGCCGGTGCTGTTGTCCTCGGCCTCCGGCCACGGCGTCACGGAAGTGCTGCGCGACCTGTTCAAGATCATCACCGCGTCCGGCGGCGGCACCGCGGTCAAGACCGAAGAGAAGGTCACGGCCTGGCAGCCGTAGATTTTTCTCCGTCATGGCCGGGCATAGCCCGTCGAAGACGGGCGTGAACGCCCTATTGTCCCGGCCATCAACGTCTTTTTGACTTGGCAAAGTCGTGGATGCCCGGCACAAGGCCGGGCATGACGAATGTGGAGAAACGCCCATGAAAACCCGCGCCGCGGTCGCCTGGAAAGCAGGCACGCCCCTCACCATCGAGACCATCGACATCGAAGGCCCGAAAGCGGGAGAGGTGCTGATCGAAATCATGGCGACCGGCGTTTGCCATACCGATGCCTACACATTGTCCGGCCTCGACCCTGAAGGCATCTTTCCGGCGATCCTCGGCCACGAAGGCGCCGGCATCGTCCGTGAACTGGGCGAAGGCGTCACATCGCTGAAAGTCGGCGACCACGTCATCCCGCTGTACACGCCGGAATGCCGGCAATGCAAAACCTGCCTGTCGCAGCGCTCGAATCTCTGCACCGCGATCCGCGCCACGCAGGGCAAGGGCGTCATGCCGGACGGCACCGCGCGCTTCCGCTGCGACGGCGATCCGGTGTTTCACTACATGGGCTGCTCGACGTTCTCGAATTTCTCGGTGCTGCCGGAAATCGCGCTGGCGAAAGTCCGCGAGGACGCGCCGTTCGACAAGATTTGTTACATCGGCTGCGGCGTCACCACCGGCATTGGCGCCGTCATCAACACCGCGAAAGTCTGGCCCGGCGCCAATGTCGCCGTGTTCGGCCTCGGCGGCATCGGCCTTAATGTGCTGCAAGCCGCGCGCATGGTCGGCGCCGACAAGATCATTGGCATCGACACCAATCCGTCAAAGCGCGCGATGGCCGAGAAATTCGGCATGACGCATTTCATCAATCCGGATGAGGTCGGCCGCGACAAGGTCGTGCAAGCCATTGTCGAATTGACCGGCGGCGGCGCCGACTTCTCGTTCGAATGCATCGGCAATGTCGACGTCATGCGCCAGGCATTGGAATGCACGCATCGCGGCTGGGGCGAGTCGATCATCATCGGCGTCGCGGCCTCAGGCAAGGAAATCGCCACGCGGCCGTTCCAGCTGGTCACCGGCCGCAACTGGCGCGGCACCGCTTTCGGCGGCGTCCGCGGCCGCACCGAAGTGCCGAAGATCGTCGACTGGTACATGGACGGCAAGATCAACATCGACGATCTCATCACCCACACCATGCCGCTCGATGAGATCAACACCGCATTCGATCTGATGCACGAAGGCAAGTCGATCCGCTCGGTCGTGCTCTATTAATTGATCTTTTACCACGGCAATGTTCCGCTGAAGGAACTGCGGCGGCGCCAAGGCGCGCTGCCGCAATTTCGGCCAAGACCCTTCCAAAATCCGTCTGTTTTGCAACGCACACCATAACGACGCGAAGGGGGTTGCTCCTTTCATTTCAGACACTAATCGGCGGCGCCGCGTCTCGCGCGCCCGCGCGAATTGAGAGGATGAAACGGCATGCGGCTGTTGTTCTTGCCCGCCTGTGTGTGTCTCGTCACCTGGTCGGGCTCGACCAACCCTGAAGCGCGTTTCACGCTCGACGAATTCACCGGTAAATCCTTGGCCCATGCCGCCACGGTGGAAACCAGCGGCCGCGCAAGCGACGATATGCGTGATGACTTGCGCAACGAAGAGCGCGCCGAAAAAGCTTCGATCGACATCAAGATTCCCGACGATGCTATCGTTGCGGTCACGACGCCTGCGTCCACGCCGGTAGCGCCCACGGAGTCGGCCTCGCTCGCGCCCGCCCCCGAAAGCCCCGAAGACATCCTGTCCAATCTTGTCATCGAATATCCGGTGCCGTCCGGCGTCGTCGTCAACAACGGCATCCCCGCCGGCATTCCGCTGCCGCCCATCGCCAAGCCGGTGATCGCGCGATCGACCGAAGAAATCTGCGACACGCTGACCAAGTCGGCGCAGATCAATGATCTGCCGGCGCCGTTCTTCATTCGCCTGCTGTTTCAGGAAAGCAGGTTCAAGCCCGACGTCGTCAGTTCGGCCGGCGCGCAGGGCATCGCGCAGTTCATGCCGGCGACCGCCGAGGGCATGGGGCTCGATAATCCGTTCGATCCGGCACAGGCGATCCCTGCTTCCGCCCGTCTGCTCAACGATTTGCTGCAGCAGTTCGGCAATCTCGGGCTCGCCGCCGCCGCCTACAATGCCGGGCCGAAGCGCGTCGTCGACTGGCTCAATTCCAAGGGCAAAGGCAGACTGCCCGAGGAAACGCAAGGTTACGTCAAGATCATCACCGGCAAGCCGGTCGAACACTGGACCTCCGCCAAGGCCAAGCACCCCGGCGCCAAGTTGCCAAAGCGCGCGCCGTGTCAGGAATCGGCCGGCCTGCTTGCCTGGAACGGACCGGACATCGTGCCGGTGCCGCAGCCGTCGCCTTTGCGCGCCGCGCCCGACAAGCTTCAAGACAAAGTCATCGTTGTCGCTGCCGCCGTGCGTTCCGACATGAAACAAGCCGATCGCGCCGAGCGTGAGGCAGCCGCCGCGGATAGTGTTCGCAAACCCCTCGCGGCCCAGCCACCCGCCAAGCAGCCAACGGCTAGAAGCGCGACCAAGAACACGGACAAGCAGCCCACCGCAAAACGCGAGAAGATCGCGCAGCGCTGACACGAAAGCGTGCCACGCCTCGGCTAAAACCGCGCCGCAGAAGGCGATGCAAAGAAAATTCCGTTCGTCCCCGCGCAAGCGGGGACCCAGAACCTTCTAATTAATGTCGGTCTAGGTTCCCGCTTGCGCGGGAACGAACGGAGTATGTCTCACTCCCCCGACTCGACAATCCAGTTGCGGCGCAAGTCGTAACGTTGCTCAGGCGATTCCATCACGACAACACCGCGCGGATCTTCATCGTCGAAGCTGCTCGGCGGCGGCAAGCGGCGCACAACACGCTCGGCTTCACGCAACGCATCTTCATAATTGCGGCGCGAAATCTGCGGCGCGCTACGCGAATCGAATTGCTGGCGCGCTTGTTGTTGCTGCCGCGGCTGCGAGGACGGCGCTGCCGCGGCTTGTGCACTCGCATCGTCCGGCGTCGCTTCGCAAATGCGCCTCGGCCCTTCAAACGGCTGATAGGTGCAATCCGATTCGCGGAAAGAGCGATAGGCCGCCGAACAGGCATCGACGTTGCAGGCATTGGCCTGCGATGTGGCTTGCGTCGCCTGGGTCGTGGGCGCGGTGGTTGCCACGTTGCCCTCCGGTGCCGGCGATGGCACAGGGGCCGCCGTGCTGGCACTGCCGGTTGTTGTCGCTGCAACCGTCGGCTTTGCCGGCTGGATGATCGGCGTGTCCTTGATCGGCAGATCCTTGCCGGGATTGGCCGGATAGACCGGCGTCAATTTGCCGTCCGGATCGCCGAGGTCGGCCGCGCTGGTGCGCGCGATGGGAATTTGCCGCACCGCGCCGGACGCGGCGGCTTTTGGCGGCGCGCCATTGGCCTCGATCTTTGCCGTAGGGGCGAGCGCGCGGTCGAGCGCGAAGGCGACGCCGCCAGCGATCACCGCAGCCAAAACGACATAGGCGGCGAGCCGATAGTCCGAAAGCCGGTAATCGCGAAGCGCCATGATAGAGTTCCCCTTTTCCGACAAAGGGTAACGTCTTGGATCAGGTCCAGGTTCCGGCGGCTATTTGGTGCAGAGCCGGCGCGGGCCGTCCGACGGCTGATAGGTGCAGTCCTCGGCGGTAAACGTGCGATAGGCGCTGGCGCAGGCGTCGATATTGCAGGCCTGGGCGCGCGCCTCGGGCGCGGGCGTTGCCGGAACTGCCGCTGTTGCCGGAGATTCCGCTGCCGGCGGCTTGCCCTTGGTGCACAGCTGGCGCGGCCCGTCGAACGGCTGGTAGGTGCAGTCCTCAGGCGTAAACGAGCGATAGGCGCTCGCGCAGGCGTCGAGGTCGCAGCGCGGCGCCGACGTAGTGGCAGCGCTGCCGGGCTCGTCGGCGGCAATCGAGGCAGGCTGCTGATCGACCGGAGCCGGCGGCGGTGCGACCGCCACGACCGGCGCGGGCGCAACCGGAGCTTCCAGGGGTTTGACGGCAACCGCCGAGGCAGCCGCTTCGGTTTCCGGCGCACTCTTGCTCTCGGCCGTCACGGCGGCCGGCGCGGGCGGCGGCGCGGCGGCGCGCAATTCGTACGGGCTCGCCGGCATCGGCGGCATCGGCGCCGATGCGAAATCGAGCCCGAACACCACGCTGCCGGCAGCAATCAGGGCAACGATGAAATAGACGACAATCTTCATTGATCCGCCCGGCTCTTGCCAAAACAGGAATATAAGGCCGCAACGCGCCCGGCGAAATAGGTGGTTCTCAAATAATACCACCGGCTCCGGCACAGCGCGCCGAGCAGTTCACGCCTTCAGCAGCGGTTCCCCGCCGCGGCGCATTCGCCGCTAGCGGTAGAGCGAGATGCTGATGACGCCGCCGAGGTCGCCGGCCTTGGCGCCTTCTTTCGGATAGCCGGTAATGTCGATTTCGCCCGCGGGAGAGCCATGGCAACTCAGGCAGGACTCGGCGTAGTACTCAGGCATGGCCGTGCGATAGGCGGCCTTGCCTTTGATCTCCGAAATTTCGGAAAAGGCCATGTCCTTCGACCAGCCTGCCCCCATCAGTTTTTCGCCGATCGCTTTGCTCTCCCAGGCATCGGCGCGCGCCTTTGGATTGCGCACCAGCCTGGGCGGCGCGGTCACCTTGATCTCCGCCAGTCCGATCGCGCGCCGTCCGAAGGATTCGCTGACCTGACGTGCGAACACGGCCGGAATGAAGCCTTTGAATCCGACGCCCTGACGGTTGATGGTCTGCTGGTGGACATCGAGCACTTCCGCGATCGCTTCCATTTCCATGCGCAACAATTTGCCGTGCCGCGAAGCAGCATCGATCGACGCCGGATCGACTCCGGCCGTGGCGCGATAGATCTTCACCGCCTCGGCAACCACCGTTTTGCCGTCAAGACCTTTGTTGCCCAAAGCCGGATCGTTGATCCTGGCCTGATTGGCTGAAATGACCGTACGTCCCGCCCGCAACATCGTGGCGAGGCTCTTGGCGATCATGGCATCGTCGTCGGCGGGCGCCGCGGCAGAGACGTTGGCGATCAACATGACGGCAGTCGCGGCGCCGGCCCCGATAACCATCGTGGCCGCGAACAATACCGTGTCGCGAAGACTGAACCGGCGCGGCAAAGCATGCAATCTGTCAAACATGGCCCGTCTCCTCGTTCAAACATCGCGGCCGCTTAAGCGACCGTCACCCGTTTCAGGAATGTCTCGACCGCGGTTTCCAGCGTTCCGGCCTGGGTAGAGAACGCTTGCGACGTTTGGTGCACAGCTTCCGCCGAACGATTCGTTCCGTAAATCGTCTCAGTGACGGTGGTCATCCTGCTCGCCAGTTCGTTTGCGCCGGCTGCCGCTTGCTGAACGTTCTGCGCGATCATCCGCGTCGAACTGGCCTGTTCGTCAACGGCACTGGCAATCGCCGCCGTCAACCCGTTGATGTCACCCATGACGCCGTCGATCGACTGGATCGCCGCGACGGTGAGCTTGGTGAGATCCTGGATCGAGCCGATCTGGTCGGAGATCTCCTCGGTCGCCTTGGCGGTTTGCGTGGCGAGCGCTTTCACTTCCGCGGCGACGACAGCAAAACCGCGGCCGGCATCTCCGGCGCGGGCGGCTTCGATCGTCGCATTGAGCGCCAGAAGATTGGTCTGCGCCGCGATCGCCTGGATAAGCTTGACGACGTCGCCGATGCGGTTGGTGCTGGCGGAAAGCCTGTTCACCAACTGGTCGGTCGAACGCGCGGTGTCGGTCGCATGGCGAGCGATGGCATTGGCTTTCTTGGTCTTTTCATTGATGTCATAAATCGACGCGCCCAGCTGATCGGCGGCGCTGGCAACCGAACGAACATTGTCCGACGTCGCTTCCGACGACATTAAAACCTCTCGTGCCTGACGGTCGGCATCGCGCGCGATTGTCGAGAGATTGCGCGCCGTTTCCTCCATCAAGGATACGTTGTCGGCCACCGATCCGATCACCTGGGTGACGGTGGTTCGGAAGTCCGCAATGATCGCTTCGATATGATTGCCGCGCTCGCGCTGGGCGTTCTGTTCGAGATGCTCCCGCTCCGAAAGGTTGCGGCGTTCGATTTCGCTGGCGCGGAAGACATGCAGCGAACGCGCCATGTCGCCGATTTCGTCCTGCGCCTGCCCCGGCGGCACGGCGATGTCGGTATCGCCGGACGCCAATTGCCGCATCGCCGCACCGATTGCGATTAATCGGGACACCAGCTTTCGCCGCACATAAAAGAAGCCGATTCCAAGCGCGGCGAACAGACTGGCGAACGACACGATCAACAGCGTCCAGCCGCTGAGGTCGAGATTGTCGATCAGCGCTTCCGTGCTGCTTTGCGTGCTGGCTTCGGTATCCCTGACCAAGGCCGCGACGGCCTGATCCAACTGGCGCTGGATCGATGCATTTTCATCGATGGCGGCATCGACCCTCGTGGTGATGAAAAGTTCGCGGGCGCGACGCGCGAATATGCTGCCGGCGCCCAGGCTGAGCGGCGCGACTTTTTCGACGCCGGCACGGATTCGCTCGACGCCCTCCCCGGCTTCCGCGCTGGTGCCGAGTTTCTTCATCGTCTCGTCGAGCACCGCGACCGCGCCATTCAGACGATCCTGAATGTCCTTGAAGCGGGATGGATCGCGCACGATCGAACCTTCGCTGACCAACGAGACCAGCAGATGGGTTTGCGCCGCGGCCTGCACGACCGTGGTCGAATCCTTGAAGCGTCTCAGTTCTTCGATGATCTGCGCGTGGGCGCGATGCAGTTCTTCGAGCTTTTCCTCGATCTGGCCGCGCAGATCCGTGCGTTGCGAGATCGCGTCCTCCAAGGTCGCGACGTTGGAATCAAGATACTGCGACAGGCTGACGATCTTGGCGAGGGCCTCGCTTTCGCCGCTCGCCTTGCGCACCGCATCGATGCCATTTGCCAGATCGGCGCGCTTCTCCGTCATCAGCGCGATGGTTGTCTTGCGGTCGTCATCGGTCTTGGCGCTGATGAAGCGCGCCGCTGCGGCGGCAATGTTGCCGTTGATGACCGACAGGCGCATGGCATTGGTCATCGCCGGCATCTGCTGCTCGACGACGCGGCGCAGGCCGCCCTCGAGGGCGGAGAACGACAGCAGGCCGACAACGGCGGCCAATATGGTGAGACCGGCAACGGCGCTGAATGCCATTTGCAGCTTGGCGCTGATGCCGAGCCGGAGAGGCCGCCGCCACGCCGCGCCGCGGTTGCCTGCCCAATCCTGCTGAGGCCCCAGATTTTGCCGAAGCCCTTTGGGCATTTCACATTCCAAAAGCACGGTGATTCCGCACTTTTTTGACGGTCGCAGACCGTAGTAAACAGTCGATTAAATTGGGATAGTTCAAAATGTAGCAACGCGCTGACTTATGCGTGATGTGGCCCCGGTGGTGGCCTAATGCCGCGGCTGATCCTATAACCCTCACCTCACCTATCGCCCTTACGACCGGTCCTCATGTCCAAAGCCCCCGCCCTCACCGCCTTCCGCCGCATCGTCGTCAAGGTCGGCTCGTCGTTGCTCGTCGACCACGAGGCCGGCAGCCTGAAGCGCGAATGGCTGACCTCGCTCGCCGCCGACATCGCCTCGCTACATAAGGACGGCCGCGATATTCTGGTGGTCTCGTCCGGCGCGATTGCGCTGGCCCGCGCCACGCTCAAACTGCCGCGCGGCGCGCTCAAGCTCGAGGAAGCGCAAGCAGCCGCCGCCATCGGCCAGATCGCGCTGGCCCGTTCGTGGTCGGAAAGCTTGAGCGCGCATGGCATCGCCGCCGGCCAGGTGTTGCTGACATTGGGCGACACCGAGGAGCGCCGCCGTTATCTCAATGCGCGCTCGACCGTCGATAAATTGCTCGAATGGCACAGCGTGCCGGTGATCAACGAGAACGACACCGTCGCCACCACCGAGATCCGCTACGGCGACAACGACCGCCTCGCCGCGCGCGTCGCCACCATGATGAGCGCCGATCTTCTCGTGCTGCTGTCCGACATTGACGGCCTCTACGACAAACCGCCGACGCCCGGCAGCGGCGCGCAGCTCGTGCCGGTGGTGCCGCGCATCACGCCGGAGATCGAGGCGATGGCCGGCGCGTCCGGCTCGGAATTGTCGCGCGGCGGCATGGTGACCAAAATCGAAGCCGGCAAGATCGCCACCACCGCCGGCACGCATATGGTGATCGCATCGGGCCGCGTGATGAATCCGTTGCGCGCCATCATCGATGGCGGGCCGTGCACCTGGTTTCTGACGCCGGCCAATCCGGTCACCGCGCGCAAGAAATGGATCGCCGGTTCGCTCGAGCCGCGCGGCGTTCTGCTGGTCGATGCCGGCGCCGTGCGCGCCTTGCAGTTGGGCAAAAGTCTGTTGCCGGCCGGCGTCACGAAAGTCGAGGGCACATTCAGCCGCGGCGATGCGGTCATTGTGCGTGGCCCTGACGGTCACGAAGTCGCGCGCGGTCTTGTCGCCTATGACGCCGAAGACGCGGAAAAGATCAAACGGCGCACCTCCGCCGATGTGATGTTGATCCTTGGCTATACCGGCCGCACGGAGATCATCCACCGCGACGATCTGGTCATGGGCGGCGGCTGAAAAGCACCCCGGAACCTTGTCGCGGGTCGCACGTTGTCTCCCCGAATACGCGACGACGAACACCATGACGACGCGGCGACAGACGCGAAGACCCGATCTCCAAAACTTGCTTCAGGTCCTGACCAGACTTTGAGTACCCAAAAGGCGATTGACCGATCGCCCATCAACCCCAGCCCCCGGAGGCTGGGGTTTTTGCGTTGGCGAACGCATAGGGGATCGCGGCCTCGGCCATTGGCCGAGCGCTTGCGATCCGTGTCCGTCAGTGGCTGCGTTTGCCCTTGAGGCGGGCGCGCCGCCCGGCCGGAGCCGATGCCGCCGGCCGCTTCGGCAGCCGCAACTTGGTGCCGTCGGGAAACTCGATGAACCGGCTCAAATCGCCCCCGGGCCGGCCTTCTATGACAAATTTGGTTCCGACCGGGAACCTGGCCGGCAGCCTGTTCGCGCTATACGCCATGACACCGTCCACGAGCGTGCCCCCAATACCTGACGGTATAGTTGATACGCTTTCGATTAGGCCACCCTGAGGTATCAATGTGTACGGACCATAACGCGTTGCAGGTACCTGGGGGTTATCCACGCTATCCCCAGTAATACCTCTTGCCCTGCGGCCTTATTTGACGCGCCCGGCCACCTCGCCGCGCCGAAGCCGGTGTGGTAGGAAAACCACCCCGCCGCCAGACGGTGCGCGGGTGTGTCTAGACGTGGTTTTCAGGTTTGTTGGACGATGACGGCGCCGCTTAAAAGCATCGAGGGAACCGGCGATCTCGCGGCCGTCATGGCCGGGATCGGCACCGCTGCGCGCGCCGCCGCCCGCGTGCTGGCGCTGGCCCCCGCGAGCCGAAAAGACCAGGCGCTCGCCGCCATGGCCAAAGCTATCCGTGCGCAGGCAGCCCGCATCCTTGCCGCCAATGCCGAGGACCTCGCCGCCGCGAAAGCCGCCGGCGTCGCCGCCGCTTTCATCGACCGCCTGACGCTCAACGACGCCCGCATCGAGGGCATGGCCGCCGGCATCGAGACCGTCGCCGCCTTGCAGGATCCGGTAGGCCGCATCACCGAATCCTGGACCCGGCCGAACGGCATGAATATCGAGCGCGTGCGCGTGCCGCTCGGCGTCATCGGCATCATCTATGAGAGCCGCCCCAACGTCACAGCCGACGCTGGCGCGCTCTGCCTCAAGTCGGGCAACGCCGCGATCCTGCGCGGCGGCTCCGACTCGACGCAGTCGAGCCGCGCCATTCATGCCGCGCTTGTCGAAGGCCTGCGCGCCGCCAATTTGCCCGACGCCGCGATCCAGTTGATCCCGACGCGCGACCGCGCCGCCGTCGGCCATATGCTCGCCGGCCTCGACGGCAATATCGATGTCATCGTGCCGCGCGGCGGCAAAAGCCTGGTCGCGCGCGTGCAGAACGAAGCGCGCGTGCCGATCTTCGCCCATCTCGACGGCAACGTGCATATCTATATCGACAAAGCCGCCGACCTCGCCATGGCGAAAACCATCGTGCTCAACGCCAAGATGCGCCGCACCGGCGTCTGCGGCGCGGCGGAAACGCTGCTGGTCGACCGCGCCGTCGCCTCGACACATCTCAAGCCGCTGGTCGAGATGCTGATCGACGCCGGTTGCGAAATCCGCGGCGACAAGGACACGCAGGCCATCGACAAGCGCGTCAAGCAGGTCAGCGAAGACGACTGGCGCACCGAATTCCTCGACGCCATCATCGCCGTCGGCGTGGTCGATGGCATCGATGCCGCGATTGCCCATATCGAAAATCACGGCTCGCATCACACCGACGCCATCATCACCAGCGAAAGCACCGCCGCCGATAAATTCCTGCGCGAAGTCGACTCCGCCATCGTCCTGCACAACGCCTCGACCCAATTCGCCGACGGCGGCGAATTCGGCTTCGGCGCCGAAATCGGCATCGCCACCGGCCGCCTGCATGCGCGCGGCCCGGTCGGCGTCGAGCAGCTCACCACTTTCAATTACCGCATTCGCGGGAACGGTCAGACAAGACCGTGATCGCCACCCAGATCGCCCGCCAGAAGCTTGCCGACAACGAACGGATCATCCCGCCGCATGCGCCGGGCATGCGCATCGGCCTGTTCGGCGGCACTTTCGATCCGCCGCATCAGGCCCATCTCGACGCGACATTGCTGGCGATGAAGCGGCTCAAGCTCGACCGCGTCTGGTGGCTGGTGACGCCCGGCAATCCGCTGAAGAACACCAGCCATCTGGCGCCTTTGGGCGAGCGCATCGCCGCCGCGCGCGCGCTGACGCATCACCCGCGCATCGACGTCACCGGCCTCGAGGCCGTCATCAGCACACGCTATTCCTACGACACCATCTCGTGGCTGCTGAAGCGCTGCCCGCGCGTCCAGTTCGTCTGGATCATGGGCGCCGACAATCTGCGCCACTTCCACCGCTGGCAGAAATGGCGCGGTATCGCGGAACTCCTGCCGATGGTGGTGGTCGATCGGCCCGGCCCCAGCCTTTACGCCTCGGCCTCGACCGCGGGGCAGGCTTTGGCGCGCTTTCGTATCCCGGAGAACGCCGCGGCCTCCTTGCCCGGCCGCCACGCGCCGGCCTGGGCCTTTCTGCACGGGCTGAAATCCGGCCTGTCGTCGACGGCCTTGCGCGCCATGCGCAAAGCGCCGCCGGCTGCTGGCAACAAGGCAACGGAATAGCTATTCTCTGAGCATTCACCGCAGCGACCTGAACCCACTGAAAGGACAAATACCCCCTGGCAAAATCTGCATCCACCGGCAAAAGCGCGGCATCGTCGAAAAAGAAGACCGGCGCCTCCAAGGGCAAAGCCTCGTCGAAGAACGATCCCAAGCGCCCGTCGAAGAGCGCGGCGCGCGCCGCTTCGAAGCAGCCGAAAAATTCATCGAAGAACTCGCCGAAAAAATCCGGCCAAAAATCCGACAAGAGTTTTTCCAAGAATAAGGCCGCTGCCAAAAAACCGCTAAAGCAGCCGCTCGCGCCGGCCGCCGCGCCGAAGCCGAAGACCGCCGCCGAACTCTTGCGCGACAACAAGGTGCTCGGCTTCATCCTCGCCAGCATGAACGAGATGAAAGCCGAGGAGATCGTCACCATCGATCTGTCGGACAAGTCGTCGATCGGCGAGACCATGGTGGTCGCCACCGGCCGCTCCAACGTGCATCTGTCCTCGATCGCCGACCGCGTGGTGAAGGATCTGAAAGTCCACGGCATCACCGGCATCGGCGTCGAAGGCCTGCGCCAGGGCGACTGGGTGCTGATCGACGCCGGCAGCGTCATCGTGCATCTGTTCCGGCCCGAGGTGCGGACGTTTTATAACATCGAGAAGATGTGGCAGGCGTAGTCACAAGCATAGCCGCGCATTCTGCGCGCTCCCTCTCCCCATAGGCGAGCGAACGCTCGCCGTCCGGCGAGCTACGGGGGAGAGGGTTGGGGTGAGGGGGCAAGTGACTCAATTGAGTCCATAACCCCTCACCCGAACCGCTTCGCGGTTCGACCCCTCCCCACGGGAGAGGTGAAGAACAGAACGTGCTAACCTCCACCCATGCGCATCATCATCGCCGCTGTCGGCAAATTGAAATCCGGCCCCGAGACCGAACTGTCGGAGCGCTATGCCAAGCGCGCGACGCAGACCGGGCGCGCGCTCGGGCTGAAAGCCATCGAAGTCATCGAGATCCGCGAAAGCCGCGCTGACGAAGCGTCAAAGCGCATGATCGAGGAAGCCATCGCGCTGACCACGATCATTCCGCCGGGCGCTGCGGTGGTGCTGCTCGACGTCAAGGGCGAGAACCGCGACAGCGAACAGCTCGCCGCGCAACTGTCGGCCTGGCGCGCCAACGATATCCCGGCCGTGGTTTTCATCATCGGCGGCGCCGACGGCTTCGCCCCGTCCTTGCGCGACAAGGCGCAGCTCCGGCTCTCCTTCGGCGCCGCCACCTGGCCGCACCAGTTGGTGCGGGTCATGCTGCTGGAGCAGATCTACCGGGCCACCACGATCCTCACCGGGCACCCGTATCACCGCGGGTAGCCTCTCTCGGCCTCATCCTGAGGAGCGTCGCGAAGGACGAGGCCGCCCCATGGTTCGAGACGCCCGGCTGCGCCGGGCTCCTCACCATGAGGCGGATCAGCTTATGGATTTAATTCAAAATAGGCTCTTGACCTTATCTTTAAATAGGCCTATAGTCCCACAATCCCGTCCCATCTGCGAGGGGCGCTTGATCAGCGTCGTCAGATGCTGGGGCGGGGAGCGGTGGCTGGTCGGGGCGTTGGAGATGCGACGCAAACACCCGGTCAGCGGTCCAAGCCGCTTGGTCCCGGCGCGCCAGCCGCGCGTCGCTGGAGTGGAGTGCGTTTTTGCGCGTAGTGTCTCGTGCAAAATCCGGGATACCACCGGGTGGAGCCGGAGACTTGGGCGCGAGGCGCATGAAAGCCCCGTAGCGGTGGATAGGCAGCCTGCCAATTCAAAAGGAGAGGCCGGGGTGCCCGAAACGGTACGTCCACCGGGGGCCTTGCGGAGCAAGCCTATAAACACCGCGCGCGGAAAGCCGAAGGTTCGGCAACTGCGTGACGGCGATGCCTGCGTTTATTCTAAAACCATCATGCACAGGGTTACGGGGTTGTTGTGACCCCGGCGTTCCGCGCGCCCTCGTTTGGGGGCGGAGACGAGAATGCAATTGGAATACGGCCTGCCCGGGGCCGCCAAGAATACGGGCGATGAATCACGTCTGCTTGCTTCTTCACCTCTCCCATGGGGAGAGGTCGACCGTCGAAGCGTCAGCGAAGACGGTCGGGTGAGGGGGTATGGGCTTGAGAGAGTTTGTAACCCCTCACCCCGCTCGCAAGTGCTCGCGACCCTCTCCCTATGGGAGAGGGTGAAGACCCCCCGTCCCAACTTGGTCTCAATCCACCCATACAGATTGGCGCACAATGGACTTTCATCACTCTTGCCGCCCCATCCCGCAGGCGTAACTTGGTCGAGATGATTTGCCGCTCGCCCAAAACCTTCTCGCGCGCCGCCTTCGCGGCGCTCGCCGGTTTTGCCTTGCCGCTCTTAGCGGCGACCCCTGCCCCGGCGCAAAGCCCGCCGGTTCCCGGCATCGCCGACAAATCGCAGGCGCTTGAAAGCCTTAAAGTTCACGACCGGGAACTGGAAGCCACACGCGACCAGCAGCGCAAATCGCTCGACGCCGAAGCCGCCCTCAAACGCGAAATCGAACAAATCGGCGCCGATCGCCGCAAGCTCGCCCAGGATCTGATCGACACTGCCGGACGCTTGCGCTCAACCGAACAGGCGATCGAAGCAACGCAGGTCCGCCTCAAGCCGCTCGACGACAATGAACGCGCGTTGCGCGCATCGCTCGACGCCCGCCGCGCCGTCATCGGCGAAGTCCTCGCCGCCTTGCAACGCATCGGCCATCGGCCGCCGCCGGCTTTGATTGCCAGCCCGGAAGACGCGCTGCAAGCCTTGCGCACCGCGATGGTGCTGGGCGCCGTGCTGCCCGACATGCGGCAGAAGGCCGAGGCGCTGGCCGTCGATCTGACGACGCTGCTCAATGTCCGCAAAAGCATCGCCGCCGAGCGCGACAGGCTGAAAAGCGAAATCGCCTCTCTCGACGGCGAGCGCGCGCGCATGGCGGCGCTGGTCGAGGAACGGCAGAAGCAGCAGACCGAACGCGAACAGGCGCTCGCCGCCGAGAAGGCGAAAGCCGGCGAACTGGCCCGCCAGGTCGACAATCTCAAAGATTTGATCGGCAGGCTGGAGGCGGCGCTCGACCCGGCCGTGCGCGACGCCCGCGAGGCGGCGCGCACCGATCAGCGGCCCGCCCTATCGGCGTACCGCGACCCCGGGCGTCTGGCGCCGGCGGTCGCCTTTGCCTCGATTCGCGGCCAGGTTCCGATCCCGGTAAATGGCGTCAAACTGAAGGCTTTCGGCGCGCCCGACGGCAATGGCGGCGTCGAGAAGGGCATTTCCATCGCCACCCGCGCCGGTGCCCAGGTTACCGCGCCGGCCGACGGCTGGGTGGTCTTTGCCGGCGCGTTCCGTTCCTACGGCCAACTCTTGATCCTGAATGTCGGCGGCGGATATCATGTCTTGCTCGCCGGGATGGATAAGATATCAGTTGATCTCGGTCAGTTCGTGTTGGCCGGGGAACCCGTTGCGGCCATGGGGACTGGCTCCCATATCGCTGCTATCCTGGCGTCAGGTTCAAGTCAGCCGGTTCTGTATATCGAGTTTAGAAAAGACGGTGCTCCCGTTGATCCAGGCCCATGGTGGGTGGCTGGCGAAGGCGAAAAGGTTCGCGGATGAACATGCGCAAGACCTCCCTCATTCTTCTTGGCGCCGCCGCCGGTGCGGCTATGACATTGCTCGCGGTGCAGCCGCGCATCATGCTCGGCACCACCGCCAAGGCGGCCGCCGCCGACACCTACCGCCAGCTCAATCTGTTCGGCGATGTGTTCGAGCGCGTCCGCGCCGACTATGTCGAGAAGCCGAACGATCAGAAGCTGATCGAAACCGCGATCAACGGCATGCTCGCCGGCCTCGATCCGCATTCGAGCTACATGGAGCCGAAAGCGTTTCGCGACATGCAGGTGCAGACGCGCGGTGAATTTGGCGGCCTCGGCATAGAAGTCACCATGGAAGACGGCCTGATCAAGGTCGTGACGCCGATCGACGAAACGCCCGCCTCCAAGGCCGGCGTGCTGGCCAACGATCTCATCACCAAGCTCGACGAAGACCAGGTGCAGGGCCTCACCCTCAACCAGGCCGTCGAAAAAATGCGCGGCCCAGTCAATACCAAGATCAAGCTGACCATCGTGCGCAAGGGCGCCGACAAGCCGATCGAACTGACTTTGACCCGCGACATCATCCGCGTCCGCGCCGTGCGCTCCGAAGTGAAGGGCGAGGACATCGGCTATATCCGCATGACGCAGTTCAACGAGCAGACCACCGATGGCTTGAAGAAAGCGATCACCGACATCAACGCCAAGATCAGCAAAGACAAGCTCAAAGGCTATATCCTCGATCTGCGCAACAATCCGGGCGGCCTCTTGGATCAGGCGATCTCGGTGTCGGATGCGTTTCTGCAAAAGGGCGAGATCGTCTCGACCCGCGGCCGTAACGCCGAAGAGACCCAGCGCTTCAATGCCCGCGCCGGCGATCTCACCGACGGCAAGCCGGTCATCGTGCTGGTCAATGGCGGTTCGGCCTCGGCGTCGGAAATCGTCGCCGGCGCGTTGCAGGACCACCGCCGCACCACCGTCATCGGCACCCGCTCGTTCGGCAAGGGTTCGGTGCAGACCATCATCCCGCTCGGCTCCGGCAACGGCGCGCTGCGGCTGACCACGGCGCGCTACTACACGCCGTCCGGCCGTTCGATCCAGGCCAAGGGCATCACCCCGGATATCGAGGTGTTGCAGGACGTGCCGGAAGACATGAAGACGAAGACCGACACCAAGGGCGAAGCCTCGCTGCGCGGCCATCTCAAGGGCGATGCGGGCAAGGAACAGACCGGGTCGCAGTCCTACATTCCGCCGGAAGCCAAGGACGACAAGGCGCTGAACCTGGCGCAGGACCTCTTGCGCGGCACCCAGGTCAATTCGGCCTACCCGCCGAACACCAAGACCCCGGTTCCGAATTAACTTCGTGCACAGCGGTATTAGCGGCAGGGCGGCCCCAACGGGCCGCCTTGTTCGTTACGGGGCCCCCGTTCACCAGTGGTGAATCCTCGCGTGCTAGACTCAGGGTCATGATTCGTGAAGGGCAAGATTCTTGAAGGGAATGGGCCGTGGAAGCGGATGATCTGAACGCCCCCCTCGGCCAGACCAAAAAGAAAAGCCGGCTGCCGAAACTGCCAGTCGCGACGCCGCAAATCCTGGCCGCCCTGCTCGGGCTGGTCGGCGTGGTGGTCGTCGGGTGGGCGGCTTTCGTCAACGATCCGCTTGGCGGCGAGCCGGTGGTGGTGGTGGCGACCAAGTCGGCTGGACCCGCCGCTGACGGCGCCGCCGGCGATGGTCTCGAACATTCGCATCATGATGGCGACCCCGGAAAAGCCGCCAAGGCCGCGGCCGACAAGGCTGCCGAGCCGCCGCCCGGTTCCAAGACCATCAATATCATCGACGGCTCCAGCGGCAAGACCAAGGAAATCGTCATCCCTGGTCCCTCCAGCGAAAAACCGGCGGGCAAGCAGTCGGCGGCCGAGCCAAAACTCTTGGAGACGTCGCGTCATGGCGCCATCCCGAAGATCGGCGCCGATGGGACCAAGCCCTATGCGGTCTATGCGCGGCCGCGCAACCTGCCGGCCAGCCTGAATGACATGCCGCGCATCGCCCTCATCGTCGGCGGCATGGGTATCAGCGCCTCCGGCACGGCAGAGGCCTTCGACAAATTACCCGCGCCGGTGACTTTCGCGCTGGCGCCTTACGCCACCGACGTCGCCAAGCTCGCCGAACGCGCGCGCGGCGAAGATCACGAAGTGCTGTTGCAAGCGCCGATGGAGCCGTTCGACTATCCGGACAACGATCCCGGTCCTCAGACTCTGCTGACTTCGGTCACCGCCGAACAAAACATCGATCGCCTGCAATGGCTGATGAGCCGCATTCAGGGCTATGTCGGCATCGTCAGTTACATGGGCGCGCGCTTCACCGCGACCGAACAGGCTCTGTCGCCGGTGTTGAACGAAACCGCCAAGCGCGGGCTGATCTTTGTCGATAGCGGCGCGTCCTCGCGCAGCGTCGCCAGCCAGATCGCCGGCAGCCAGAACCTGCCTTTTGCCAAGGCCGATATCATTCTCGACGCGGTGCCGACCGCGGCCGAGATCGACCGCGCTCTGACGCGCCTCGAAATGATGGCGCGTGACGGCGGCACCGCCGTCGGATTCGCCACCGCGCAGCCGGGCACGATCGCACGCATCGGCGCATGGGCCGCCAAAGTCGAGAAGCGCGGCTTCGTGCTGGTCCCAATCAGCATGGTGGCCATCAAGGCGAAGTCGACGTAGAGCATGATCCCGAAAAGTGGGAACCGGTTTTCGGACAAGATCATGCTCAAACAAAATATTGTAAGACTCTGATGACCTCTTACGAATCCCTACCCTATCGGCCCTGCGCCGGCGTGATGGTGTTCAACCGCGCCGGGCTGGTTTTTGTCGGACGCCGCACCGGCGGGCCGGAACACACCGACGCGACCCATGTCTGGCAGATGCCGCAAGGCGGCATCGACGAAGGCGAAGACCCTTACGCCGGCGCGCTGCGCGAGTTGTACGAAGAAACCAATATCCGTTCGGTCGAGAAGCTCGACGAAATCGCCGAGTGGATCGCCTATGACATCCCGCGCGACATTGCCGGCGAGGCGTGGGGCGGAAAATACCGCGGCCAGAAACAGAAATGGTTCGCGCTGCGCTTTACCGGGCCCGACAGCGAGATCGACGTACTCTCTCCCGGCGGCGGCAAGCACAAAGCGGAGTTCATCGACTGGCGCTGGGTCGAACTGAAGTCGCTACCCGAACTTGTCGTACCGTTTAAACGGCAGACTTACGAGCAGGTGGTGGCGGCGTTTGCGGCTTTCGGCGTCTAGCGCGCGCCGCAACGGCCGTTCCCGTGCCGCGGCAGGACATTACGCCGCATCGGCCCGTCCTTTGAAAGTCGCGATTGCTCCCTAGCTGGTTGAAGACAACCAACCGGAGAGCCAAGCCAATGTTCGACGCGAAAAGCCTGCTGGATCAATTTCTCGGCGGCGGCCAGAATCAGTTTGGTCAGCAAGATCCGCGCGGCCAGCGGCCAAACCTAGGCGGTGCCGGCGATCTCATTCAACAGGCCGGCAAAGCGCTGAGCGGCTTCGGTGGCGGCGCACTCACCGGCGGTCTTGCCGGGTTGCTGCTTGGATCGAAGGGCGGCCGCAAGCTCGCTGGTTCGGCACTCACTTATGGCGGTCTGGCTGGAGCTATGGTCGAAAGTTGGTGACGGGGTAGATCAGGAAGGCGGCATATCGTGGGGGTAGTTGAAGCCTCCACTTCTCCACCGAAGGAGTAATATGCCTTGTCGAATTCTAACGTCGTCAAACTGGTTCAGCCAGGCACCTTCAGCG
>CAMBQQ010000070.1 GCA_945870035.1 Rhizobium sp. Q54
GCCGTGAGACAGAGGGAAAAATGGCTCAATCCGACGCATCTGCGCCTCGGAGAGTAGAAACAAACCATCCATGGCGACGCCTCCTTGCGCCGCCAGTGAATCAATCGACCACCTGATCCGCAAGATATTTAATGGGTCCTGAGCCTAGCCATGTCGACCTCCCGATCGGTGCAAAATTCTAGCCCCATAAAGCCACGGCGGGCGCCGCGGCCTTTCATTCTTACTCACCAACCTCAACCCCGAGGGTTCAACCGGCCCGCACTCCCTCCGTGCGGCCGAGTTGTTCCGGCATCGGGCCGCCGGTCGCCCAGTCGATGAGTTCGACCGTATGGACAACCGGGATGGCAGTACCGGAAGCGATCTGAGTCATGCAGCCAATATTGCCGGCCGCGATCACATCCGGTTGGAGCCGTTCGATGTTGGCAACCTTGCGGTCCCGAAGCCGGTTAGCGATATCCGGCTGAAGAATGTTGTAGGTGCCCGCCGAGCCGCAACACAAATGGCCTTCCGCAACATCTTTGACGACAAAGCCCAACTTGGAAAGCAAATCTTTCGGCGCATGCACTACCTTCTGGCCATGTTGTAGTGAACACGCCGAGTGATAGGCGACCGACAGCCCTGGCGGCGTCGCCGAAGGCGACAGCGCTAGCGTCGCGAGATACTCGGTCACGTCCCGGGCCAGCGCCGACACGCGCGCTGCTTTATCGGCGTATTCCTTGTCCTCGCGCAGCATGAAGCCATAGTCCTTGATGGTCGTACCGCAGCCGGAAACGGTAATGAGGATGGCATCGAGCGCGCCGCGTTCGATCTCGGCGGTCCAGGCATCGATTAGATGCCGGGCCTGCGCCAGGGCCTGTTCTTCGCGCCCCATATGGTGGACGAGCGACCCGCAGCAGGCGTCGCCTTCGGCAATCGTCACTTCGATGCCATGCCGGTTGAGCAGCCGAATCGTCGCGTCATTTGTCGAGGGCCGCAGCACTGGGCCGATGCAGCCGGACAGCAGCGCCACCCGGCCGCGCTTTTCGCCGAGCGCCGGAAAGGTCTTGCCGACGCGCTCGCCCGACGGCGGGGGCAGCCGCACCGGGGTCAGTCGCAGCATGGCGGCGATGCGCTTCAGGCCGAGCGCGTGCAGCGCCGGCACGAACGGCTTGCCGAGCCAGCCGCCGACCACGGCAAGGCGGAACAGGCCGGGGCTAGGCAACACCTTCGCCAGCAAGCCCCGAATCAAGCGATCGCCGAGCGGGCGCTTGTAGGTCTTCTCGATATGCTCGCGGGCATGGTCGACCAGATGCATGTAATGCACGCCGGACGGACAGGTGGTCATGCAGGACAGGCAGGACAGGCAGCGGTCGATATGTTTGACCACCTCTTTGGTCGCCGGCCGCTCGTTCTCCAGCATCTCCTTGATCAGATAGATGCGGCCGCGCGGGCTGTCGAGTTCGTCGCCAAGCAGCACATAGGTCGGACAGGTGGCGGTGCAGAAGCCGCAATGCACGCAGGCGCGAAGAATTTTCTCCGACGCCGCGGTCTGCGGGTCCATCAGTTGCGCAAGGGAAAAACTGGTTTGCATGGCGCTACACCCCCGCCCACATGCGGCCGGGATTGAGCACGCCCTTGGGATCGAAACCATCTTTGACCCGCTTGCTGAGAGACCGCAGCCCTGCACTTTGCGGTTCGAACACATCGACCGAAGCACGCAACGACGCCGGCGCCCGGACCAAAGTGGCGTGGCCGCCGAGGTCGGCAATCGCGCGGCGGACCGATCCGGCATCCGGCTCATCGGTAAACGGCATCGCCACCCAGATCAGCCCGCCGGCCCAGTCGTAAAACATCTGCGCCGCCGGCGTGATCGCAGGGGCAACCGCATGGCCTTGGCCCGGCGCGGTCGAAATGCGCCATAGCGGCCGCTCCTGCGACAGCGCGAACGGCTTGACCTGGCGCACGCTCTTCCACAGCGCCTTGGAATCGGCTTCATCCAACAACGCGACCGGCCCGAACGGCTTCATCAAGACGGCCAGGGTCTCTTTGCGATGCGCGACCGACGGCGCGACGCCTTCCAGCCGCAGCACGGTCGCCGCTTCGGGCCTCGGCAGGCCATCGAAATAGGAGGCGACATGATCGGGCAGATGCGCCGCGCCGGACACATCGCAGGACGAGCCCATGGCGGCGGACATCGCGGCGCAGGCGCGCTCGTCGTCGAGGCCTTCGATAATAACGGTCGCTTCCGTCTCAGGCTTGGGCAGCACCTTGATCGTAATGTCGGTCATCGCCGCGAGCGTGCCCCAGGACCCGGCCAGCACCTTGCACATGTCGTAGCCGGTGACGTTTTTCACCACCCGGCCGCCCGACTTGATGGTCTCGGCGCGGCCGGTCACCGCCGTGACGCCGAGGAAGTGGTCGCGCGCAGCGCCAGCCTTGAGGCGGCGCGGGCCAGATAAGTTGGTGGCGATGGCGCCACCCAAGGTGCCCTGCCCGGCCTCATGGCCGAGCAACGGCCCGTAATCCATCGGCTCGAAGTCGAGCTGCTGGTTATTCTTCTCAAGCAGCGCCTCGATCTCGGAAAGCGGCGTGCCGGCTCGCGCCGACAGCACCAGTTCGGCCGGCTCATAGAGCGTGACGCCGGTGAGGCCGGACAGATCGAGCGTCATGTCGGTCTGGCTTGGACGGCCCAGTGCCCGCTTCGAGCCATGGCCGAGCAGTTCCAGCGCCTTGTCGTTGCCAAGCGCCCAGCGCACGGCGTCTTCGACTTGCTTGGTGTCGGTGGGTCTAAGGGAGTCGGTCACAGGTTTTCCCAGGGCTTATCGCGCGCGCCGTGGATGATCCTTACGACGACAGCTTCGTTTTTTTTCAAAATGTAGAAAAGCAAATAGGGAAACCGGACAAATGCAGCGCGGTGAATTCGGGGGCGATTTGACAAACGCTGGAAGGCCGATGGAAACATCCTGATTTGATCTTCAATTTCGAAGAGCCGATCTGCAAAGCGATCTGCAGCTTGTGGATTAGCCCGGTTTAGTTCGTCATAAATAGCTTCCAACTCGGCAAAGGCCAGGTCGGTGTAACTGACTTTCATGAGCGGCGGAATTTCGCGAAGAGAGCCTTGACCTGTTCGTCGCTTGCGATCTCACCCCGGTCCGCGGCTGCCACGCCCTCATCAATCGCCTTCAATTGCTCCGGCGTGAGATCATCCGACAACGACAACTGGGCTTCAACTTCAAGTATGACCTGCGCTAGTTTTTCCTGGTCTTGTTCGGACCAAGTCTCTACGCGCTCAAGCACTTCTTTGAGGTGGCTTGTCATCCCATCACCCTAGCACAATCGGCAACGCCCTCAAAACCTCGGAATATCCGGGAACGGCAGCTTGCCACCGGAGATGTGCATGCGGCCCAACTCGGCGCAACGGTGTAGCACCGGAAACACCTTGCCGGGATTGAGCAGGCCCTTGGCGTCGAAGGCGCATTTAACGCGCTGCTGCGCATTGAGATCGATCTCGGAGAACATCACCGGCATCAGATCGCGCTTCTCCACGCCGACGCCATGCTCGCCGGTCAGTACGCCGCCGACCTCGACGCACAGCCGCAAAATATCGGAGCCAAAGCTCTCGGCGCGGTCAAGTTCGCCGGGCTTATTCGAGTCATAAAGAATGAGCGGGTGCAGATTGCCGTCGCCGGCATGAAACACATTGGCGACGCGCAGATCGTATTTGGCCGACAGTTCCTTCATGCGCTTGAGCACCACCGGTAACTGCGCGCGCGGGATGGTGCCGTCCATGCAGTAATAGTCCGGCGAGATGCGCCCGACCGCCGGAAACGCCGCCTTGCGGCCGGCCCAGAACAGCAGCCGCTCCTGTTCGGAGGTGGAAATCTTGCAGGACACCGCGCGATTTTCGTTGGCGATCTGCTCGACCCGCGCGATCAGGTGATCGACCTCGGCAGCCGGCCCATCGAGTTCGACGATCAGCAGCGCCTCGACATCGAGCGGATAGCCGGCATGAACGAAGGCCTCGGCCGCCTGAATGGCCGGCCTGTCCATCATCTCCATGCCGCCGGGGATAATGCCGGCGCCGATGATCGCCGAGACGCAGGCGCCGGCGTCTTCTGACGAGGGAAAACCGACCAGCACGGCGCGCGCCGTCTCCGGCTTCTTCAACAGCCGCACCGTCACCTCGGTGACGACGCCGAGCAGGCCTTCCGAGCCGATAATCAGGCCGAGCAGATCGTAACCTTCCGAATCCAGATGCTTGCCGCCAATGCGCAGCACCTCGCCGGTCATCAGCACGATCTCGCAGCCGAGCACGTTGTTGGTCGTCATGCCGTATTTCAAGCAATGCACGCCGCCGGAATTCTCCGCCACGTTGCCACCGATCGTGCAGGCGATCTGCGACGACGGGTCGGGCGCGTAATAAAAGCCGGCATGGGCCACCGCATTGCTGACGGCGAGATTGGTGACGCCCGGTTCGACCACCGCGATCCGGTTGGCGAAATCGATGTCCTTGATCTTGTTGAATTTGGCCATGCCGAGCAGCACGCCATCCTCAAGCGGCAGCGCGCCGCCCGACAGCGAGGTGCCGGCGCCGCGCGGCACCACCTTGATGCCCTCACCGTGGCAATAGGCCAGCACCTGCGACACCTGCTCAGTGGTTTCCGGCAAAACCACGACCATGGGCAACTGGTGATAGGCGGTGAGGCCGTCAGTCTCAAACGGCTTCATTTCCCGTTCCGAGGCAATGACGCCCTCGCCCGGTACCATGGTGCGCAGCACCTTGACGATCTGCTCCCGGCGGGCCAGCACGCCGCTGTCCGGTTCCGGCATTCGTACTGACATCGATCAACTCCCGGGCATGCCTTCCGCGCACGATATCAGCCAATTCACAGTTGACACAGGCGGCCGCCAGACGCATTCACAATCTAGAATATCGTGGCATAGATAGCCGGCAACGGGCAGAATATCAGGGTCGAACAAGGAGTGACGAGATGAAGATGACTTTCGTTATGGCGGCGGTGATCGCGGCCCTGAGCACGCAGACGGCATGGGCCCAGGATGTCGCGGCCGGCGAGCAGTCCTTCAAAAAGTGCCTGGCCTGCCACGCGGTCGGCGCGGACGCCAAGAACAAGGTCGGCCCCCTGCTCAACGGGCTCGATGGCCGCAAGTCCGGCACCGTGGCCGGCTACTCCTATTCCGAGGCCAACAAGAATTCCGGCATCACCTGGGATGAGGCGCAATTCCTCGATTACATCAAGGACCCGCGCGCCAAGATCAAAGGCACCAAAATGATCTTCCCCGGCATCAAAAACGAAAACGAGGCCAAGAGCCTGTGGGCCTACCTCAAGCAGTTCGGCCCCGACGGCAAAACGAAATAGCTGGAAACGGAATAGCTGACAGGCGCGACGAATTGACCTTGGTCAACGCCGGCAACGGCGGAGGCCGCCATCATGCAGACGACCCAAGCGCGGCTTGAGCGCCATCAGGAGGTTTCGTCATGATCAAGGATATTGTCGTCAGTCTCGGCCTCGGCGCGAAGGACCCCGCCGGAGAATTCGCCATTTCGATTGCCGACGCCTTCAAGGCGCATGTCACCGGCCTGGCGTTTTCCTATGAGCCGATCATCCCCGGCGCGGTGATGGGCGGCATTCCGCCGGAGTTCATCGAGTCGCAGCGCGTCGAAAACGAAAAGAAGGCGCGCGCCGCGGTCACCCGCTTCGAAGCCGCCGCCAGCCGGGCCGGAATTTCCGCCGAGACCCTGGTGCAAACCGCCAGCGTCTCGGGGGCGGCCGACCGTCTCGCCCATATCGCGCGCCGTTTCGATTTGGTCGTGGTCGGCCAGGCAGACCGCGACCAGGGAATGCCGGATGAAGTGCTGGATGAGGCCGCTCTGTTCGAATCCGGTCGCCCCGTGGTCTTTGTTCCGTTTATCCAGAAAGCCGGCCTCAAGCTCGACCGCGTCATGGTGTGCTGGGACGGCAGCCGGGCCGCCACCCGCGCCGTCGCCGACAGCATGCCGTTCCTGAAAAAGGCGAAACTGGTCGAGGTCGTCATCGTCGCCAGCAAACCCGGCAAAGGCGACGAGATTGCCGGCGCCGATCTCGGTCAGCATCTCGCCCGTCATGGGCTCAAGGTCGAGGTCAAAAAGATCGTTTCGAACGAGATCGACGTGCCCTCCACCATCCTTTCTTATGCAGCGGATTCCTCCGCCGACATGATCGTCATGGGCGGCTATGGCCATTCGCGCCTGCGCGAATTCATCCTCGGCGGCGTCACCCGTAGCATTCTCGAGACCATGACCGTACCGGTCCTGATGTCACATTGACGCCATCGCCGTCCCGCGCGAGCGTACTGCAAAACGCGGGACGGTGAGAAATGCTCGAACGCCAGATCCTGGAGCGCCATGTCACTTTGCGCAGCGGCGAAAAAGTCCTGATCCGCCCGCTCAAGGTGGCGGACGCCGCGCTTTACCCGGATTTCCTTGCCGACGTCACGCCTGAGGATTTGCGGCTGCGTTTCTTCGCCGCCATGCGCACGATTGCGCCCGAGATGATCGACAAGCTTGTGCATTACGATCCGACGACCGCCATGGCCTTCATCGCCATCGAGGAGGAGAGCGGCCGCATGCTCGGCGTCGTGCGCCTGCACAACGATGACAGCGGCGAGAACGGCGAGTTCGCCATCCTGACGCGCTCGCATATGAAAGGTCACGGGCTCGGCTGGCTGATGATGAAGCACATGATCGCTTGCGCCAAAGCCGCGGGTCTGAAGACCGTGCGCGGCCAGGTGCTGGCCGAGAATACCACCATGTTGCAGATGTGCGGCGAGCTTGGCTTTCACTCCACCGATGACCCGGACGAACGCGGCGTCAAGTTCGTCGAACTGCCGTTGGTCGACATGCCGGCCGAGGCGGTATCGTAATCGCGCTCACGGCAACACGCATTGCGCGACCAGGCCGCGGGCGCGCGCATCGATGACGCCGAGCGCGCGCAGCGACAACAAGGTCGCGGTCTGCACCGCTTCGCGCGCCTGCCCGGCATCGTCATAGGTCGGCGCCAGTGGCCCGAGCAGGCCTTCCATCAGCGCGCCAACCAAAGCCGGCGCCGCCACGCGCGCGTCCTGATCCGGCAGATGGCGGCCGGCGATGGCAATGTCGATGCGGCCTTCGAGCTGAGCGGCCAGCGACTGACGGAAATCGAGCCGCATGGCATCGACATCGGCATCGACCGGCTCGCCCATCACCGCCCATGCCAGCCGCCGTTCCGCCAGCGCGCGCGCCGCGAAGGTAGAAATAGTCGCAGCCAATGCCGACATCGGTCCGGGCGCGGCATCGCCGGCGGCCTTCATGGCATCGAGTTCGCGGCCGGCGACCGCCGCGACCAGTTCGGCAATGAGATCGGTCTTCGACGGGAAATAGCGGTAGACAGTGCCGGCGGCGATGCCGGCGCGCGCCGCCACTGCGGCAATCTGAACCGCCGCCATGCCGCCCTCGGCGGCAAGCGCGGTCGCGGCGGTCAGGATGACCTGCTCGCGCGCAGCCAGCCTTCGGACAACATTTTCGGTGCGGCGATAGGGCATTGGCAACGAGTGAATGACGATTCACGGCAAAGAAGCAAGGGTCTTTCCCGCTCCGCTTGGGCGCAGTACGCGTTCAGCCCTTGCTCGCCCCCAGCGCCTTTTCGCGAATGGCCGACATGGACATCCCGGGCGTCAGCGGTTCCTCATTGACCTTGAGATGGATGATCGACGGCTTGCCGGACTTCTGCGCCGCGGCAAAAGCGGCCGGGAAATCGGCGGTCTTCTCGACCAGCACGCCGAAGCCGCCGAAGGCCTTGGCGTAAGCGACGAAATCCGGGTTCCTCAGTTCGGTGCCGACGACGCGGCCGGGATATTCGCGCTCCTGATGCATGCGGATCGTGCCGTATGTCCCGTTGTCCCACAGCACCACGATCACCGGCAGTTCATATTGAACCGCGGTGGCGAAATCGTTGCCGGTCATCATGAAGTCGCCGTCGCCGGCGATGCACACCACCGTGCGGTCCTTGTGCAAGGTCTTCATCGCCATCGCCGCCGGCAGGCCGTAACCCATCGAGCCGGAGGTCGGCCCGACCAACGTCGCGTATTTGCGGAAGCGATAGAAGCGATTGACCCAGGTAGCGAAGTTGCCGGCGCCATTGGTGATGATGTCGTCCGCCGTCAGGTTCTCGCGCAGCCACACCATGATCTCGCCGAGATTGGTCGGGCCGGGTTGCGGCGTCGCCTTTTCGGTCCAGTCCATGAAATCCGCATGCGCGGTGTCGGCCTCGCCGCGCCAGGAAATCTCGTTCGGCGGCTGCAAACCTTCCAGCGCCGCGCAAAAAGCGGTCGGCGAGGCATTGATCGCCAAGGTCGGATGATAGACGCGGCCGAGTTCTTCCGAGCCCGGATGCACATGCACCAGTTTCATTTGCGGCTCGGGAATGCCGAAAAGCGTATAGCTCTGCGACGACATTTCGCTCATGCGGTCGCCGATCAATAGAACGAGGTCGGCACCCTTGACGCGCGCCAAGAGTTTCGGATTGGGCCCAATGCCGAAATCGCCGGCGTAACAGGGATGCGTCGCGTCGAACAAATACTGGCGGCGAAACGTCGTCGCCACCGGCAACTGAAACCGCTCGGCAAAGCGCATCATCGCCGCACTCGCCGCTTCCGACCAGCGGCTGCCGCCGATCAACGCCACGGGACGCTGGGCCGCCCACAGCATTTTCTGCAAGCGGCTCATATCGGTGAGACCGGGCCAGATTTCCACCGGCTCGAACGCCGTCGCGTTACCGGTGATGGCGCGGTCGGTCAGCATGTCCTCGGGCAGCGCGATCACGACCGGCCCGGGGCGGCCGTTGCAGGCGGTGTGAAACGCACGCGACACGATTTCCGGAATGCGCGTGGCGTCGTCGATCTCGGTCGCCCATTTCGCCACGGTGCCGAACACGGCGCGATAATCGAGTTCCTGAAACGCCTCGCGCTCGCGCATGTCGCGGCCGATCTGGCCGACGAACAGGATCATCGGCGAGGAATCCTGCCGCGCGATGTGTACGCCGGACGCCGCATTGGTGGCGCCGGGGCCGCGGGTGACGAAACAGATGCCCGGCCGGCCGGTGGTCTTGCCGACCGCTTCCGCCATCATCGACGCCGCGCCCTCGTGCCGGCACACCGTCAGCGCGATCTTCGAGCCGTGCAGCGCGTCGAGCGCGGCCAGATAGCTTTCGCCCGGCACGCAGAAAGCGTGGGTGACGCCGTGGATCTCGAGCTGATCGATGAGAATCTGGCCGCCGGTACGGGTGCCGTCATTCGCGCGCATGTCGTAAAGCTCCGGACTTCTGGGACTAAGGCCAGCTATAGACGATCATGGACACGCCCGCGAGAGCTACCCCTCCCCGACCCGAACTCGGGTACACCCGAGTTCGGCACTTTAAATGGTCAAAGTCGGATATATCCGACTTTGACTGGGCGGAGGGGCTGGCGTGATTACGGATGAATCTTCGCTTTCGGGATCGGCGGCGTAAAGCCGACCGGGATCATTTGGGTGTTCTTCTGTTCGATGATGTAACCGGCTTTGCCGTTCTCGGCGAGGTAGACCTTCCAGTCTGGGTCTTGCGCCATGCGGGCGCGCTTGTCCGCGCGGTCAGCGGCGCTCTCGTAAACCCAGATATGAGTGAAGGTGTTGAGTTCGCCGGTCTCGGCCACGGCGTAACAGAGCGGCTCGCCCATGTAGCGAAGCTGCACCGGATAGCCGAATTTCTTGTAAAGCTCGAGCTGCGCCGGAACGCAGCCTGGCTTGGTTTTGTAAGTGCGAACATCGAGTAGCACGGAGAAGCCTCCCTTGAATGAACCCGCTTCAGCGGCGGTAATCGCCGCACTCTCGGCAGCCAGGCAAGGCCGGTCAAGAGACCCGAATGCGGCTCAAGAAGGCTCGGCCTGCATGGCTGCCTTGCCGGCCACAGCGTGTTCGGAGCGCTGCTCGGCCGGCTTGCGATAATGTGAAAGGTTGCTGGCGGTGTTGACCAGAGCCAGATGCGAAAAGGCCTGCGGGAAATTGCCGACCAGCCGCCGCGCTTGCGGGTCGTATTGCTCGCTCAACAGCCCGACATCGTTGCGCAATGTCAGCAAATGCTCGAACATGCGCAGCGCTTCGTCCTGACGGCCGATCATCAACAGCGCATCGACCAGCCAGAAGCTGCAGGCCAGAAAGACGCCCTCGCCCGGCGGCAGTCCGTCATCGGTTTTTGTTGTGTCGTAGCGCAACAGCAGCCCGTCGCGCATCAATTCCCTTTCGACAGCCAGGATTGTGCGGCGAATGCGCGGATCTTCCGGCGGAAGAAAGCCAAGCGCCGGCAGCAGCAGCAGGCTGGCGTCGAGATTCTTGCTGCCGTAGGCCGCAACAAAACTGCCGAGCGCGGCATCGTAGCCGCGCGCGCAGACATCGTCGTGGATTTGCTGCCGCACCGCGCGCCAGTGCGCGATCGGCCCGGGCAGCTTGTGCGCATCCGCGCTTTTGATCGCCCGATCGAATGCGACCCAGGCCATGACCTTGGAGTAGGTGAAATGCTGGCGGTCGCCGCGCACTTCCCAGATGCCTTCATCGGGCTCGGTCCAGACCGTTTCCAGATGCAGCAACAGAGCCCGCTCAAGATCCCAGCCGACTTCGTGCGACCCCAGGCCGCCCTGCCGTGCCTGATGCAGCGCGTCCATGACTTCGCCGAAAATATCGAGCTGCAATTGGTTATGCGCGGCATTGCCGATACGCACCGGTTTCGAACCCTCGTAACCGGCGAGCCACGGCACTTCCCATTCGGTCAGCCGCCGTTCACCGCGAATCCCATACATGATCTGAATCTGGTTGGGACTTCCGGCGGCGGCGCGCAGCAGCCATCCGCGCCACATCGCGGCTTCGTCGTAGTAGCCGCTGTTCATCAGCGCCAGGAGCGTCAAGGTGGCGTCGCGCAGCCAGCAGAAGCGGTAGTCCCAGTTGCGGACGCCGCCGATTTTTTCCGGCAAGGATGTGGTCGCCGCCGCCGCCATTCCGCCGGTCGGCGCGTAAGTGAGCGCCTTGAGCGTGATCAGCGACCGCACCACCGCCTCGTCCCACGGACACTCGATCCTGTTTTTCGCCGCCCAATCGAGCCAGTACGTCTCGGTTTCGCGCAGCTTGCCGGCCACGTCGACCGGCTCGGGCAATTCCATATGCGACAGTTCGTAGGACAGGCTGAAGCTCATGGTCTGCCCCGCTTCGATGCTGAAGTCGCCGACCGTCTTGAAGCCCTCGCCGCGAAACGGCACCGACGAATGCAGCACCACCATGTCCGGCCCGGCAACAGCGCGCAGCGTATGGGGGTCGATGCGCGTCACCCATGGCACGCTGGCGCCATAACCGAACCGCAAGATCAGCTCGCCATGCAGATCGATGCGACCGCGTTCGCCGATCAGCATGCGGCACAGATGCGAATTTTCACCGCGCGGCGGCATGAAATCGATCAAGGTCGCCGCGCCTTCGTCGGTCTCGAAGCGGGTTTCTAGAATGAGGGTCTTCGGCCGGTAGCGCCGTGTGATGCGCGCCGTCTTCTCTTTCGGCCCGATTTGCCAGCGGCCGTTTTCCGGCGCGCCGAGCAGCGCCGCGAAGCAGGCATCCGAATCGAAACGCGGCCAGCACAGCCAATCGATCGAACCGTCGCGGCCGACCAGCGCCGCGCTGCCGAGATCGCCGATCAGCGCGTAATCCTCAATGCGGCTCGTCATTCCGATGCGAACTCCAACATGATCTTGATGTCGTTATCGCGCCTTTCGAACGCTTCTTGCCAGCGCGCCAGCGGCACGCGCCTGTTGATCAGGCCGTCGAGCCATTCCCGGTCTGCCTTGGCGAGCGCCGCCGCCGCGGCCTTGTAGTGGCGGCGGTTGGCATTGACCGATCCAAACACGACGCCATTGTGCAGAACCATGTTACGATTGAAAAGTCCGGCATCGAACTCGACCGGACGGCCACCCGCCGACACACCGGCGAGACAGACGATACCGGACGGCGCGACGCGGTTGACGACGTCGAGCACCACCGGGACGGCGCCGGTGCATTCGATGATAATGTCCGGCGCAAGATCGCCAAGTTGCCCGCTGTGATGAACCGCGCCGATGGCGTGCACCATGACCGGCTTCGGACCATCCTTGTTGCGATCGAACACATGCGTTTCGAATCCGTATTGCCGGGCCATCATCGCCGCCAAGAGGCCGATGGGTCCGGCGCCGGTCACCAGCACGACGCGCGGTTGCCACGACGCCGTGCGCCGCCCGATGCGCAGCACCTGCTCCCAGCATTTGGCGACAACGCTCGTCGGCTCGAGCAGGACGCCGAGACGGCCGAGCGCGGGATCGAGCCTGACCAGAAACGGCGCCTCGATGCGCCAGAATTCGCTGCCATAGCTGTGGCGCTCCTTGATGCCGCGCTCGGTATATTGACCGTTGCGGCACATGTCCCATTCGCCGGCGGCGCAAGCCGGGCACGGCACCGGATCGGGACGCCGCACGATGCCGACGACCAGATCGCCGGCGGCAAAGCCGCTGCCGGCCGGCGCTTCCTCGACCCGGCCGAGCGATTCATGACCGAGGATCAAACGATCATGACCAGGCGGGGCAACGCCATAAGCGCCGGAGATGATTTCGCGGTCGGTGCCGCAAAGGCCCAAAGCCAGCGCGCGCACCAGAACGCCGCCATCGGCTGCGGGTGGGAGCGGCACATCATCGTGTTGAATTGAATTCGGCTGGCCGGGCCGAACGGAAAGCGCATGCATACAAAATAGCCCGAATAAGCCGCCTGCCTAGATAAGCGCGGTGAGGCTCTCGGGTTCCATCGCGCGTAACACAGTCACCGCCTTGACGCGGTTGAGATTAAGAAAACGAACCAGCGGCTCGTCGAGCACACGGCGGCGGCTTTTCGACGCATGGCGCAGCCACAGCCCGCCGTCCGGCGCGACAATGACAAACCCGATATGGAAATAATCGAGTTTGGGCCGTTGCGAGAGGAAGCCGATGATGTCGCCGCTGGCGAGCAGTTCCTTGTTCGACAACAGGCTTTCGCGCGGCACAGCGGCCAACTGCATGCGCTGCGCGCCCAGTTCCGGCATATAAGCGAGTGTCTTGTCGAAGGTCGCGCCGCCCGGCACCGCGACCGGCCGGCATTTGCGATTGGCGACATTGCGCTCGCACCATTGCGAGAAGTAATGATTGCGCTCGCGCCAGTCGACCGCGCCGTCGCGATAGCGGATATGGCGCAGCGTGTCGGCGTAGTCGTCCGCCTTGCGCACCATCGCCGCCGCCAGCACGGCTTCGCAGTACGTGACGCAATCGAACACGTCGTCGCGGGTGACGAACTTCTCAGGTCTGCGCGGCCCGCCTATCAACGTGTGGCCGCGATACGGCGCGCCGAGCAGCGCCCGCGAGATGAAATCGATGCGCGCCCCAATCGACGGCAGCTCGTGCGCCTTTTCGATCAGCCGCGACATGCGCGCGTGTTCAGCACGCGCTTCGGGTCCGCCAATGGCCAGAGCCGCGGCGCCGGCGAACAGGCCCAGGATCGTGCGGCGGCTGAGAGCGCTATCAACCATGCTCAGTCCCGCACCACAACGAGACGGTCGGTACCCGACTCCGCGCCCCACAATTCGCCGGGCCGCCCAAGAATCTGCCGCACCGAGGCGTTGCGCTTGTCGCTGGGAAAACTATCGAATATTTCCGTTGCCGGGTCGAAACGCACAATCGCATTGGCCTCGAAATCGGTGAGCCAGACCTTATCCTTGTCGTCGACATAGACGGCGTAGCAGCCGCGCTGGCTTTTCGGCAAAGCCCAGACGCGCCATGTTTTCGCGAGCGGGTCGTAGCGGCCGACTTCGCCGGTGGTCCAGAAGCTGACCCACAAGATGCCTTTGGAGTCCGACCAGATGCGGCGCGGGCCGACATTCTGTTTCGGCGGCTGGATCATCAGCGCATCGCCGCTCACCGTATCGATCTTGGCGATGTGATCGCCGGCGAGCGAAGCGTACCAGACGTCGCCATTCGGCGTCGTGGTGATGCCATAAGGCCCGACGCCCTTCGGCGCCTTCCACGCTTCGACCTTGCCGGTCGCCGGATCGACGCGGCCATAGACGCCGTTCTGCCCGGTGAACCAGAGGATGCCTTTGCGGTCGAAGGTCGCGGTATTGAGATTGGCGTTCGGAAATTCCGCCGGCAACGGAAACAGCTTCACGGCTTTCGTCGCCGGATCGACACGCACGATCGCATTCTGTCCGGTTTCGGTGACCCAGGCGGCGCGGTCCGGCCCGACGATGACGCCATGCGGCGACGCATCGGGCCCGAGCGGAATGTGCGTCACCTTGCCCGTCTTGGGATCGAGGATACCGAGCGCGCCCTGGTGCTGCGCCGTGTACCAGACGTTGCCATCCGGTGCCGGCGCGACATCATGCGGATGCGCGCCGCGCGGCACGTCGTAATAGGAGACCTGCGCAGCCGGCGCCGGATGCGCGCCGAGCGCGACGGCGGCGATGGCCGCAACGACGATTGGCAGCATGCGAGCCCCCTATTCCGCCGCTTGATGTTTGCCCGTTGACGTCCAGCGCCCGGCCGCTTCGTCGTCGGCGGCCTTGGCCTCGACCCAGATTTTTCCGTCCGCCTTCTCGACCTGCTTCCAGAATGGCGCGCGGGTCTTGAGATAGTCCATCAGGAAGTCGGCCGCCGCGAACGCCGCCGCACGATGCGACGACACCGTCACCACCATCATGATGTCTTCGCCGGGCACGATACGCCCGTAGCGATGAATGACGGTGACGCCGATCAGCGGCCAGCGCACGGTGGCCTCGGCGACATGACGTTCGATCTCGGCTTCCGCCATGCCCGGATAATGTTCGAGTGTCAGCGCCGCGATCGGCTGGCCGTTTTCGTCGCCGCGGCAGATACCGGTGAACGTCACCACCGCGCCGGCGTCGGTGCGGCCGCGCGTGATTTTCGCCGCCTCAGTGGCGACGTCGAACGGCTCGCGCTGGATGCGGACGGTGGCTGTCATGGACGACAATCTACTCCGCCGGCCGCAGCGAAGCTATCCGCCGGTCATCCGCCCGTCATGGGCGGGAAAAAGGCGATTTCCGTGGCCCCGCCAAGCGGCGTTTGCGGCTTGACGTGGGCCTTGTCGATGGCGGCGCGGATCACTTTGGGATTTTCGAAGGCATGGGCGTATTCCTCGCCGCGCGCGGCGAGGAACGTCATCAGTTCGCCGACCGTGACAACGGTATCGGGAACTTCGACGTCTTCGTCCGGCTTGCCGACGCGCTCGCGCACCCAGGCAAAATACCGCACCTTCAGAATTCTTGTCATTCGTCTATCATATAACGCAGGCCGGCGCGTAAATAGTCCCAGCCGGTGTACAGCGTGATGATCGCCGACAGCCACAACAGCGTGATGCCGATCTCGATGGTCACCGGCAGCACTTTTTCGCCCGCCTCGCCGGCGATCAGAAAGCCGATGGCCAGCAACTGGCCGAATGTTTTCCACTTGGCCAGTTGCGACACCGGCACGCTGACGCGCAGCTCGGCAAGAAATTCGCGCAAGCCCGACACCAGGATTTCGCGGCACAAAATAATGACCGCGGCGAGCAGCGCCCAGCCGCGGATCGTGGTTCCCGCCGCCAGCATCAGCAGGCTCGAGGCCACCAGCAATTTATCGGCGATCGGATCGAGCATGCGGCCGAGCGAGGACTGCTGGCCGAGCTTTCGCGCCACATAGCCGTCGAGAATGTCGGTCAGGCCGGCGGCGATGAAGACCGCCAGCGCCACCCAGCGCAGCCACAGGCCACCGCCCAAAATGCTCTGCCAAAACAACAGGCCGACGACCACCGGCACGGCGGCGATGCGCGCATAAGTCAGCATATTCGCCAGCGCGAGCGGGTGCGCGGGAAGGCGTGTGGAATGGGTCGGATTCATGCGGCCCAAAGAACACCGGGGGAGGATGAAGGTCAACCGCGCACTGCCGTGGCATCCCGGAATGACCAAAAAATCAGTCGATCGGCGGTTTCGGCAAGCGGGCCTCGCCCGCCTCCATCACGAAAGCCTGGTTGAGCGAATACCACTCGCCCTTCACGTCCGGCACCGGGCCCGGCCCATCGTGACGGACATAATCGCCGATCAGGGCCCGCGTGACGCCGAACTGCACGTCGGTCTCGAGTTTGTCGTCGGTCGGATCGTAAATCTGCGAGATCAGCGTCTTGAAACCGTCCTTGAAGATCAAAAAGTGCAGATGCGCCGGGCGGAAATTGTGGCGTTTCGCGGCGCGCAGCAGATCGCCGACCGGCCCATCGACCGGAATCGGATAACCGGCCGGCTTGACGGTGCGGAACCCGAAATGGCCGTTGGCGTCGGTGGTGAACTGGCCGCGCAGGTTCATGTCGGCCTGGCTGGGGTCCTGCTGCTCGTAGAAACCTTCCGGCGACGAATGCCAGACATCGACCAACGCGCCGGCAATCGGCTTGCCGTTCTGGTCACTCACCGTGGCATCGACGAACAGTTCCGGCCCCGGCGTCGGAGATCGCACGATCGAGCCGCCATTCTCGGTCTTGGGCGAATTCATCCGCCAGAACGGCCCGAGCAGGTTGGCCGTCGTTTCGGTCTGGCCGTTATTGCCGTTGTTCAGGAGGCAGACCAGAGCCGAAAAACCGAGCGAGCCGGACATCAGCACCACTTCATTGTGCGTGGCGTTGGACAGTTGACCCATCTTGGCGACGATCTGGCAGCCGAGCTGGAATTCCGCTTCGGTCAGATGCACATCGCGGGCGAAGGCATGCAGATGCGTGACCAGGCCGGCGACGATCTCGCGCAGCCGAGCGTCGCCGATGTTCTTGTAGGCGTCGAGCACGACCGGCGTGACGTCCTTCTGGCTCTGGATGATCATTCGGGTCCCTCACCTGCGCCGCGTTTTTTTGAGGCGCGTCTTTACTGCGCCTTCTCATGGAAGAAGTCATATATCTTTCGCGCTGTCTCGGCATTAATGCCGGGCACATGCGCAAGATCCGCAAGGCTCGCCCGCTCGATGGCTTTCACCGTGCCGAAATGATGCAGCAGCGCGCGCTTGCGGGTGGGCCCGATCCCCGCGATTTCCTGTAGCCCCGATTCGCGAATGTCTTTCTTGCGCCGCGCCCGGTGCGATCCGATGGCGAAGCGATGCGCCTCGTCGCGCAACCGCTCGACGAAATACAAAAGCGGATCGCGCGGCGGCAATTTGAACGGGTTGCGGCCGGGCATGAAAAACGTCTCGCGGCCGGCTTCGCGGTCCATGCCCTTGGCAATCGCGACCAGCGGCACGTTCGTAATGCCAAGCTCGGCCAGCGTTTCGGTGGCCGAGCGCAATTGCCCCTGGCCGCCGTCGATCAAAACCAGATCGGGCCACGGCGAGTCCGGCGCTTCCTCGGCGTCGCCGGTCAGAACGGCTGCGAGCGCACTATCCGCCGTCAGCCGCGGGTTCTCCTCGATCAGCCGCTTGAAGCGCCGACGCAACACCTCGCGCATCATGCCGTAATCGTCGCCTGGCGTGATGTCGGCCGAGCGGATGTTGAACTTGCGGTACTGGTTTTTGCGGAAACCCTCGGGCCCCGCGACGATCATGCCGCCGACCGCATTGGTGCCGCTGATGTGGCTGTTGTCATAGACCTCGATGCGGCGCGGCTCTCGCGGCAATGCGAATGTTTCGGTCAGCGCCTTGAACAGACGCTGTTGCGACGCCGTATCGGCCAGCTTGCGCGCCAGCGCCTCGCGGCCATTGGCCAGCGCATGCATGACCAGATCCTTGCGCTCGCCACGCTGCGGCACGCTGATCTCGATTTTGCGTTCGCTCTTGACCGACAGCGCCTCGGCCAGCAACGCGCGCTCCTCGAAATCTTCCGACGCGAGAATGAGGCGCGGCGCCGGCTTGTCATCATAAAACTGCGCCATGAAAGCGCTGAGTACTTCGGCGCCGCTCAACGAGCGATCCGCCTTCGGGAAATAAGCGCGGTTGCCCCAATTCTGCCCGGTGCGGAAGAAGAACACCTCGACGACGCTGTAACCGCCGTCCTGATGCACGGCGAAGACGTCGGCCTCCTCGACATTGCGCGGGTTGATGCCCTGATGCGACTGGATCGCCGAAAGCGCGGCAAGGCGGTCGCGGTAGATCGCGGCGCGTTCGAAATCGAGCGCCTGCGAGGCCGTTTCCATTTCCGCCGACAATTCCTTCTGCACCGTGCGGCTGCGCCCGGACAGGAAAGCATTGGCCTCGCGCACCAGTTCGCTGTAGCCGGCAAAATCGATCTCCTGCGTGCACGGCGCCGAGCAGCGCTTGATCTGGTGCAGCAGGCAGGGCCGCGTCCGCGATTCAAAAAACGAATCCGAGCACGAGCGTAGAAGAAACGCCCGCTGCAGCGCATTGACGGTGCGGTTGACCGCGCCGGCATTGGCAAAGGGCCCATAATAATGCCCGGGCCGCGTGCGCGCGCCGCGATGTTTCAGGATCTGCGGCGCCCAGTGGTCCGACGTAATGATGATGTAGGGAAACGACTTGTCGTCGCGCAGCAAGACGTTGAAGCGCGGCCGCAGCCGCTTGATCAGGTTGGCTTCCAGCAGCAGCGCTTCGGTCTCGGTCGCGGTCGACACGAATTCCATGGTCGCGGTCGCCGCGATCATGCGCGTGATGCGGCCGTCATGCGCATTCGGCCGCGTATAGGAAGTCACCCGCTTCTTGATGCTCTTGGCTTTGCCGACATAGAGCACGTCGCCCTTGGCATCGATCATGCGATAGACGCCGGGCGAAGACGGCGCGTGCTTGACGGCGCGCGCGATCGCCGCCGCGCCATTGGCCAGGGTGCCTTCGGCCGGCTCGTTCAGATCAAGCTCGGGCAGCGACGATTCCTCGTCCTCCTCGCGGAGTTCGCTTTCCGGATCGATGTCTTTTTTTCCACCGTTCATGGTTTCAAAATCAAAGATAATGCAGAAAATTTATTCCGCCACGTCGCTGTCGGCGGTGCGCCAGGCGATATGCTGGCCGCCATCGACCGGCAGCGTTACGCCGGTCACGCTCGATGCGCTGGCGAGATAAAGCACTGCCGCGGCAATGTCTTCCGGTTTCGGACCCTCGCCCAGCGGCACCGCGGCACTCTGCTCGGCAAATTGCGCCTCGCTCTGGCGCGGGCTCGGCAGCACCGGCCCCGGCGCCACCGCGTTGACGCGCAACGGCGCGAGCGCCTGCGCCAAAGTCGTCGTCGCCGTATACAAAGCACTCTTGCTCAAGGTGTAGGAGAAGAATTTCGGCGTCGGCCGCAACACCCGCTGATCGACGATGTTGACGATCGACGCATCGCAGCCATCCGGCGCGTGTTTTGCAAAGGCCTGCGCCAGAAACAAAGGCGCGGTCAGGTTGATGGCCATCGTCTTGTCGAATTGAGCGCGCGTCAGCGTGCCGATTTCGTCTTCGTCGAATACGCTGGCATTGTTGACCAGCAAGGTCAGCGGCGCAAAGGCAAAGGCAGCCGCGACCAATCCGTCCACGGCTCGCGCTTCGGCGAGATCGGCGAGCACGACATGCGCGCGGCCGCCCGAGGCCTTGATCGATGCCGCAAGCGCTTCCGCCTCCGTGCGCGAAGTGTTGGCATGCAGCACCACGTCATATCCGGCGCGCGACAGCGCCAGCGCAATTGCCGCCCCGATGCGGCGCGCGCCGCCGGTAATCAAAGCTGCACGCGCGCCATTCAATGTGTTGTCGTGCGGCATGAGGTGTCTGTGCGCCGGTTAGGAGTATCGCGCCAGCATGATCGTCCGCGCGAGGCTATTGTTATAGTCAAAGAAACGTAATCCAACATGGTAAATACAGCAAAAGCCCTGTTTGCTAAGACTTCTTTAGGGATAACCACTCGTCTCATCTGAGCGATTCATAACCGTTTAACTTAAAAAGCGCGATAACCGCCTTACGAAAAATTGTCCAAGTTTTCTAACCGAGATGGGCAAGCAGATCAGGCGAAGCGCCGCGCGCGGTGAGTTGAGTGGAGACTAAAATGAACAAAGTGATCTTGAGCGTAGCCTTTGCGGGCTTGGTGGCCTCCGGCGCAGCGAATGCCGCCGATATGCAGCGCTCGGCGCCGTTCTATCAGGCGCCCGCCGGCAGTTATTACAACTGGTCCGGCGCCTATGCCGGCGCCAATGCCGGCTATCAGTTCGGCAAGGTGAAGAACACCGGCACCAACCCAAGCGGCCTCGAAGGCGGCCTGCAACTCGGCTACAACTGGCAAAATGGCCAGTTCGTGTTCGGCGGCGAAACCGACTTGCAGATCACGGGCGCCGACGACACCTTCGCGCCCTTCAAATTCTCCAACCCGTGGTTCGGGACATTGCGCGGCCGCGCCGGCCTGGCGATGAACAACATCCTGTTCTTCGGCACGGCCGGCCTCGCCTATGGCGGGCTCAAGGGCGAAACCGCCGGGCTGTCCGAATCCAAATCCCATATTGGCTGGACCGCCGGCCTCGGTGTCGAAGTCGGCTTCAATCAGCAGTGGTCGGCCAAAATCGAATACCTCTATGCCGATCTGAGCAACCGCGCCTATTCGATCACCGGCACGGAAAACGGCTTGTCGACCAGCATCGTGCGTGTCGGCGTCAACTATCACTTCTAGCCGCAAGGCCTTTAGGCTGGCGGAAACCCCCGGGCATCAGCCCGGGGGGTTTGTTTTTCCGAAGCCGGGATCATGCCCGGCGCCATTTGGGAACTCTCCGCGTATAATTGGCGTAACCAAAAACCTAACAAGTATATAATTTCGTATTCGATCGCCTCAGATCAGTCTAGATCAAGGCGACATCGTGTCATTTGAGCGGCCCAATTGAGATTATACCTCCCATAAACTATTGATACTTGTGTCTTTTTCGCACTAGACCTGGTTTCAGATTTGAATACTGTGCACTCAGGTTTTGGGGCTTACATAAGAAGTTACGGAGATTTCTGCCTATGAAGCGTCTCGTTCTCGCCAGCGTCGCAATCGCCACTCTGATGGGCGCCGCCAACGCGGCCGATATGCCGCGCCGCGCCGCAATGCCGACCAAGGCCGTGCCTTATGTTCAAACTTACAACTGGACCGGCGGTTACGTCGGTATCAACGGCGGCTACGGCTTCGGCCGCGCGAACTTCGCAGCGCCAGTGGCGACGGGCGACTTCGACACCCGCGGCGGCATGGTCGGCGGCACCGTCGGCTACAACTGGCAGGCGGGGCAGACCGTGTTCGGTCTCGAAGGCGATCTCGACTGGGCGAACGTCCGCGGCGACTCGGCCTGCGGCGCCGGCGTAACCTGCGAAACCCGCAACAACTGGCTCGGCACCGCGCGCGGCCGCGTCGGCTACGCCTTCGACCGCTTCATGCCTTACGTGACCGGCGGTCTGGCTGTCGGTGGCGTCAAGAACTCGGTGACGGGCCTTGGCGAAACCTCGACCACGAAGGCCGGTTATGCCCTCGGCGGCGGCATGGAAGCGGCCCTCGCCGGTCCGTGGACCGCGAAGGTCGAATATCTCTACACCGATCTCGGCCGCACCGACGCGCCGGCCAGTTCCGAGGTGCGCTTCAAGACCAACACCGTGCGCGCCGGCCTGAACTACCGCTTCTAATTCTGCGTCAAACAAAAAACGAAAAGCCCCGGACTGCGGTCCGGGGCTCACTTTTCTACCGGTCGTGCGGAACTTAAGTTCCGGAAATCGTTGCCGAAAAGGCACAGGGGCCACAATAGATTGATGCCCCACGGAACGACCGCATGACCATCGCGTTGAAACTGCAATCGGGGGACGGCGCATCCGCGTCCGTGCGGATGATCCTAACGGAGTGCGTCATGAAAAAACTTCTTCTCGCCAGCGTCGGCCTGGTTGCTCTCGGTGTTGCCTCGGCTTCTGCGGCTGACCTGCCGCGTCGTGAAGCCATGCCGACCAAGGCGCCGGCTTACGTTTCGCAAATGTACAACTGGACCGGCGCGTATGTCGGCATCAACGGCGGCTACGGCTTCAATGGTTCGAACGGCGCCGATGGCTGGACCGCCGGCGGCACCGTTGGCTACAACTGGCAGTCGGGCGGCCCGCTGGTCTGGGGCATCGAAGGCGACCTGAACTGGTCCGACATCAACGGCAGCGACACCGCCTTGACCTCGACCAGCAACAACTGGCTCGTAACCGCTGTTTTGACCCCACCTTTTACGGACCTGGTTGATAGGCGATTGTGACGGTCTCTGAAACGGAGATCGGCTTGTGTCTATGCTTGACCATACGCTTAAGCCGGAGGCGGTGCGCCGGATAGAGGTGATCACGGGAACTGGC
>CAMBQQ010000071.1 GCA_945870035.1 Rhizobium sp. Q54
GCGGATCGCCTTTCGCCGATAGTGCCGCCAGCCGATTATCCGCATCGAAAAATCCGAGCTGCCCCATCGTCAGTCTCCTAGAATCATGCCGTCAGGGCAGCAGACTCGCACGGGGCCGAGGGGCATGCTATTTTTCGAGGTGCCCTAAACATAATAGGCCATTGCGTGTGGCCCCTGGATTCCGGGCTCGTTCGCTTTCGCGAACGTCCCGGAATGACAGCGTCTTAGAAATTCACCTTGTCGCCGCCCTTGAGCGAAAGGATCTCGCGCGCTTCGTCCGGCGTTGCGATCTCGAGACCGAGGCCTTCGAGAATCTGCCGCACCTTGGTCACCTGCTGGGCGTTGGATTCAGCGAGCTTGCCTGGCCCGAGCCAGAGCGAGTCTTCAAGGCCGACGCGGACATTGCCGCCCATGGCCGCGGCAATCGCCGCGACTTTCATCTGACTCTGCCCGGCGCCAAGCACCGACCAGTGATAATTGTCGCCGAACAGCCGGTCGGCGGTACGCTTCATCATGAGGACGTCTTCCGGGTGCGGGCCGATGCCACCGAGCAGACCGAACACGGACTGGATGAACAGCGGCGTCTTGATCAGGCCGCGATCGAGGAAGTGCTTCAGCGTGTAAAGATGACCGATGTCGTAGCATTCGATTTCGAAGCGCGTGCCGTTTTCGGCGCAGGTCGTGAGAATGAATTCGATGTCGGCCAGCGTGTTCTTGAAAAAGCCCTTGCGCGAGCCTTCGAGATACGGCTCTTCCCAGTCGTGCTTGAACTTGCCCTTGAAGCGCGGGATCATCGGATAGAGACCGAAATTCATCGTGCCCATGTTGAGCGAGGCGACTTCCGGCTTGAAGGTCGCGGCCGGGCGCACGCGCTCCTCGACCATCATGGTCGGCGAACCGCCGGTGGTGATGTTGACCACCACATTGCTGCGCTGTTTGATCACCTTGAGGAACGGCGCGAAGGCTTTCGGCGTCTGGTCGGGCCGCCCATCCTGCGGGTTGCGGGCGTGCAAATGGACGATGGCGGCGCCGGCTTCGCTCGCGCCGATAGCGGCGTCGGCGATTTCCTCCGCCGTGATCGGCAGATGCGGCGACATTGACGGCGTGTGAATCGAGCCGGTAACGGCGCAAGTAATAATGACTTTGGGCGACTTCGCCATGAGCTATCCATCCCCGTGGTATGAGCGTTGCAGTTTCTTCGTTGGACGTCGGCGGCGATCCTAGTTACTAGGCGGCCTCAAGTCACCTGCGGCGGACGAAGGGCAGCTATCCTGGACCCAAATAAACCCAAGGAGGCCCGCAAGGTGGTCCACATGTCGGGCGCACTGGTTGGGACGCTCTGCGGAACCGGCGCGGCTCTGGCGTGGGCGGCCGGCTTTGTCGTCGCCAAACACGGCATTGAAATCGGCTTTTCGCCGGCCGATCTTGCCCTCCACCGTTTCCTCTGGTCGGGCCTGCTGCTGATGCCGCTGGTGCTGCGCGACGGCATCAAGGATCTCGGCGGCATCGGCTGGGGCCGCGGCACCGTCATGTCGCTGTTGTCCGGCCCGCCGCAGGCGCTGCTGGCCTATACCGGCTTCATCCTCGTGCCGCTTGGCCACGGCACGACCATTCAGCCGGCGACCGCCGCACTGGTCGGCATCGTGCTCGCCGCCATCGTGTTGCGCGAAAGGCCGTCACCCTCCCGCATCCTTGGCGGTGTCGCCATCACCGCCGGCCTGGTGGTGTTTGGCTTTGAATCGCTGATGACCATCGGCAAGCATGGCATCGGCGGCGACCTGTTGTTCGCGGCCGCCGGCGCGTTCTGGGCCTGCTTCGGCATTCTGCTGCGGCAGTGGAGCATTTCCGGCACGCGCGTTGTCGCCGCGGTCGGCGCTATATCGGTGCTGGTATTCGCGCCGCTGCATGCCGTGCTGATCGGCTATGAAGGCATCTGGCGCATGGGCTGGGCCGAAAACCTGTTGCAGATCGCGGCGCAAGGCTTGATCGCCGGCGTGCTGCCGATCTTTCTGTTCGCGCGCGCAGTGACGCTGCTCGGCGCCGGCCGCGCCGCGACCTTTCCGGCGCTGGTGCCCGGCTTCTCGCTGATTATCGGCTTCCTCGCGCTCGGCGTCATTCCGAGCGTCGCACAACTGATTGGGCTGGCGATCGTTCTGATCGGATTCCGGTTGACGATGAAGTAAAGGTCGGCTGACAACCGCCTTATTTGCGGCTTTCATGCAGCGAACGCGGCAAGAGGATGCGGATGGACGGCATGCAGCAGTTCTCAGAAATATTTGCCACTTTCCTGGTGAACCTCCAGCAGGAATTGGTGTCGCCGTGGCTGGCGATTCAACTGGTCGTCATCTTGTTTGCCGCCGGCCTTGCCAAACTTGTGGCGACCTGGATTCGCCGGCACGTCGATACGCTGGAACTGGGCATGGGCTGGCCGCCAATGCTGCGGCTGGCGCTCCGGCTGCTGTTCGCCAATATCGGCATCATCATTTTCGTCCTCCTGCTCGTGATCTTGCATCGCGCCATGCTGGAGATGACCTGGCCGAGCCGGTCGTACCTCCTCGGCGTCGCCGCCAGTCTGGCCACCGCCTGGGTGGTGATCGCGCTGCTCGCCGGCATTATCCGCAACCAGTTCGTCTATCGCATGGTCGCGGTGTCGGCATGGACGCTGGCCGCGTTGAGCATTCTCGGCCTGCTGCAACCGACCGCCGAGGCGCTGGATTCGGTTGCGATCGTCGTCGGCGGGTTGCGCATCACGCCGCTTCTGGCGATCAAGACCACCGTGCTGTTGATGCTCACGCTGTGGGCGGCGAACGCGGCCGGCGATTTTCTCGACAAGCGCGTGCAGGCCTCCGCCGACCTGACGCCGTCGATCCAGGTTCTGATCGGCAAGCTGATCCGCCTGCTGCTGATCACCTTTGCCATTCTGATCGTGCTGTCGACCGTCGGCATCGACCTGTCGGCGTTGGCCTTTTTTTCCGGCGCGGTCGGCGTGGGCTTAGGCTTCGGCCTGCAGAAGATCGTGTCGAACCTGGTCAGCGGCATCATCCTGCTCGCCGACAAGTCGATCAAACCCGGCGACGTGATTTCAGTCGGCGATCAGTTCGGCTGGGTCACCAATATGGGGGCGCGCTACACCTCGATCGACACCCGCGACGGCCGCGAGATCCTGGTGCCGAACGAGGATTTCGTGACGCAGAACGTCATCAACTGGTCCTATTCGAACTACAACATGATGCTGAAATCGACTTTCGGCGTCAGTTACGACAGCAACCCGCATCATGTTTGCGAGGTCGCAGCGGCGGCGGCGCAATCGGTGCCGCGCGTCATCGCCGATCCCGCGCCGGTCTGCTATTTCGAGGAGTTCGGCGACTCGTCGCTGAACTTCTCGCTGCGCTACTGGATTGCCGATCCGAACAACGGCATCATCAACGTGCGCGCGCCGGTGATGATGGCGCTGTGGGACGCCTTCAAGCGCGAAGGCATCGATATTCCGTTTCCGGTGCGCGATGTGCGCATCACGCAAAGCGGCGCGCCGGAGCCCACGCCCAAACCGAAGAAGCCAAAGGAGCCGAAAACGCCGGACGTCTGAAGCGGCTCACGCCGCCTTGCGCGTCGCCAGAAACTCGCCCATGCGGTCGAGCGCCTTGAGGATATTCTCGGTCGAGTTGGCATAGGATAGGCGCAAATAACCTTCGCCGAGAATGCCGAAATCCGGCCCCCCGATGGTAACAACACCGGTTTCGTTGAGCAACGTGCTCGCCAACTCCTTGGCCTTCCAGCCGGTGGCCTTGATGTTCGGAAACGCGTAGAACGCGCCCTTGGGCGTGATGCAGGACACGCCCGGCAACTTGTTCAAACCGGCAACGACAACGCCGCGGCGCTTGTCGAACTCGGCGATCATCTTCCACACTTCGTCCTGCGGTCCGGTCAGCGCCGCAAGTCCTGCGAACTGCGCCGAGGCATTGACGCAGGAATGCAGGTTGACCGCGAGCTTGCGCGCATAGTCGTAGAGCTTGCCGGGATACACCGCATAGCCGAGACGCCAGCCGGTCATCGCATAGGTCTTCGACCAGCCATTGAGCAAAATCAGACGGTCGCGGATCGACGGATAGGACAGCAGGCAGACATGCTTCTCGCCGTCATAGACCATGTGATCGTAGATCTCGTCCGACATGATGGCGACGTCCGGCCACTTCTCGAGACCAGCGACGAGCTTGTCGACCTCGCTCTTCGGCGTCACGCCGCCGGTCGGATTGGCCGGCGAATTGACGATGATGAGCCGCGTCTTCGGCGTGATCAGCTTGAGCGTTTCCTCCGCCGAGAAGGCAAAGCCGTTTTCCTCGCGGATCGGCACCGGCACCGGCGTCGCACCGGTGTATTCGATCATGGAGCGATAGATCGGAAATCCCGGATCGGGGTACATGATCTCCGCGCCCGGCTCGCCGAACATCAAGATGGTCATGAACATGGTCGGCTTGCCGCCGGGCATGATCATGACGCTGTCCGGCGATACCTCGACGCCGTAGCGACTGTGCAGGTTTGCGGCGACCGCCTCGCGCAACGGCAGGATGCCGTTGGCCGCGGTGTAGCCATGATGGCCGTCGCGCAACGCCTTGATCGCCGCTTCGACGATGAATTCCGGCGTGCGGAAATCGGGCTGGCCGATGCCGAGACTGATGATGTCGCGCCCCTGGGCGGCCAGCGCGTTGGCGCGGGCCAGCACGGCGAAGGCGTTTTCTTCGCCGATACGGTCGAAATTTGCGACGGTCTTGAGCATCTCGGTCTCCCCGGGGCCTTTCGTATTGGCGCGCACTTCACCTTATCCGTTGGCCGAAATCAACAAATCCGGCAACTCCCGGCACGGCGACCGGCGCGCCCGGTTGCATTATTTCCACACTACCCGCCGACGGCATTGCCCGGTAAAGTTGTCATTGCGGGGTCGTAGGGGCTGGGGGCATCAACAATGGGGCGCAAGCTCAAGAGTGGCGCAGGTGCGGGGACTCCTGGCGTGCCGGAATCCCCCACTTGGCAAATCATCAGATCGCTGGCGACCGCCGAGGCCGACGCCAGCCGGCTGCTCGAGATGTATTACTGGACCCGCGAGCCCGGCATCGTCGAGATGATCCGCGCTTATCTTGCCCTGCCTGAGCAATCGCAGCGGCACCTCAACGGCTTTCTCATCGGCAACCAACCGCAAGCGATCGCCACCGCGATCGACCAGCAAGGCCGTCTCATCCTGTCCGGCGGCGATCCGGCCAGCCCGCCCAAAGGCCAGCGCCGCTAGAGCCGTCTTTGATAGAATCAAAGACGGGCTCTAGCTCTTTATTTTAACGCGTTTTCTTCACGCGAACCGGTTCCCACTTCGCTCGAAAACGCTCTACCGCGCCAGCAGATCCGGCATCGCCTCGTCAAGCGTCGCCGTGCCGCTGAGCTGCATCGCCCGCACCAGTTCGACGTGCAAATGGTCGAGCACGGCGGTCACGCCGTCGGCGCCGTTCACGGTCAGGCCCCAGATCGCCGGCCGCCCAACCATCACGGCGCGCGCGCCCAGCGACAGCGCTTTAAGAATATCGGTGCCGCGCCGAATGCCGCCATCGACATAGACCTCGGCCGTCTTGCCGACCGCTTGCGCCACTTCGCCGATCACGGCGGCGGTCGTCACCGTGGTATCGAGATGGCGGCCGCCATGGTTCGACACCATGATGGCGCGCGCGCCGTGCTCGACGCAGGCCACAGCATCGTCGCCGCGCAATACGCCCTTGACGATCACCGGAATGGGCGAGCGCTTCACCAGCCATTCGAGTTCGCGCCACGTCGCCGGATACAACACCTTGCCGACAAAATCGGGATGATAGGCGGTGCGCGCCATCGGCCGGCCCGGCATGTTGATGTTGAGAATGTCCGGCGTCGGCTCGTGCTGCTCGCGCGCGGCGCGCGGCGACCAGCCGCCGACCGGCGCGTCGACGGTCAGCACCAGAGCGGTAAAGCCGGCTTCGACCAGACGGTCGATCAGCGCTTCGACCTCGGCGCGGTTCGGCCAATAATAAAGCTGGAACCATTGCGGCGCGTCGCGGCGCTCTTCCGCGACATCCTCGATCAGGATGTTGGAGTTGCTGGCCATCACGTAGGCCGCGCCGGCGGCGGCGGCGCCACGCGCCGTGGCGCGCTCGCCTTCCGGGTGAAACAATTTGTGCCGTCCGGTCGGCGCCACCATGATCGGCGTCGGCACCTGCTTGCCGAGCAAGGTCACGCGCGTATCGATCGCGGTAACATCGCGCAGCATGCGCGGCCGCAGCCGCATGGCGCGCCAGGCAGTGATGTTTTCGGCCATGCTGATTTCGTCGTCGGCGCCGCAGACGCAGAATGCCCACGATGCCGGCGGCATGAGCCCCTGCGCCTCGTGTTCCAGGGCATCGAAATCGACACTGTCCATGACATCCTCCGGCTATTTCGCGATGCAAAAATTTATGTGCGGGCGCTGGCGCAGTAAGACCATGAACAAAGCTCATGTCCAGCATCACGGAATCGCATTGTCCTTTCATGCGCAACCGTGGCACGTTCGCTCTTCTTTCACCCTCTGAGAATGCAGAGTTTAGCGATGCCCCTGGCTTCAACCGCCGACAAACGCCGCGCCTTTCGCACGCTGCATGACAGCGGCTGCTTCGTCATTCCCAATCCGTGGAATGTCGGCTCCGCCATCTATCTGCAAGGCCTTGGCTTCAAGGCGCTGGCCACCACCAGTTCCGGCCACGCCCATTCGCTGGGACTTTCCGACGGTGCGGCGAGCAAGGATGTTGTGCTGGCCCATTACCGCGAACTGGCGCAAAGCGTCGATATCCCGATCAACGCCGACTTCGAGAATGGCTACGCGCATGAGCCGGCCGAGGTCGCCGCCAATGTTCGGCTTTGTATCGATACCGGCGTCGCCGGCCTGTCGATCGAGGACTTCACCGGCGACGAGAGCGCGCCGCTGTACGATTTCGATGTGGCGCTGGCGCGGGTGAAGGCGGCACGCAAGGCGATCGACCAGTACGGCGCGGATGTCGTTTTCACCGCTCGCACGGAAGGTTTCATCCATGGCCGCAACGACATGGACGAGACGATCAGGCGCCTGAAAGCTTTCGCCGACGCCGGCGCCGATTGCCTCTATGCGCCGGGCATCAAGACACGCGAGCAAATCGAAACGGTCGTGAAGGCCGTCGCGCCGAAGCCGGTCAACCTGCTGATGTCGTTTGCCGGCGGCTTCACCGTCGCCGATATCGCGGCCATGGGCGTGCGCCGAATCAGCGTCGGCGGCACCCTGGCGCGCGTCGCCATGGACGCTTTCATCAAATCGGCGCGCGACCTTGCCGAGGACGGCCGCTTCAACAGCTTTGCCGGCGTCATGTCGAACGCTGAACTCAATAATTTTTTCAACGACGCGGCCGCGAAACGAAAAGCATCATGATCGATTCCGAACCGCTGCCGGGAACCGGTCAGCCCGTCGGCTTGAAAGTCGACACCACACCGGCACAGCGCCCCGGCCCGGTGACATTGCAAGGCCGCTACGGCCGCATCGAAAAACTGAAAGCGGAGCACGCCGCCGACCTGTGGCCTCTGGTCAAAAATGACGACACGATCTGGACCTATATGAGCGCCTATGGCCCGTTCAGCGGCGAAGCCGATTTCGCCGCCTGGGTGGCGTCGCGCCCGGCGCTCGACGATCCCTATTCCTACGCCATTATCGACAAAGACAATCGCTGCGTCGGCATCGCCACCTTGATGGAAATCCGCCCGGCCAATGCCGTCATCGAAGTCGGCCACATTGTCTATTCGCCGGCGCTGCAACGCACGCCGCTTGGCACCGAGGCGCAGTATCTGCTGGCGCGCTATGCCTTCGAGACTTTGGGCTATCGCCGCTACGAATGGAAATGCAACGCGCTCAACGCGCCGTCGCGCCGCGCCGCGCTGCGCTACGGTTTCAAGTTCGAAGGCATCCTGCGCCAGCAGATGCTCGCCAAAGGCCGCAACCGCGACACCGCGATGTTCTCCATGCTCGACGGCGAATGGCCGGCACGCAAGGCCGCCTTCGAGCGCTGGCTGGCGCCGGAGAACTTCAGCGCTGACGGAAAACAAAAAATCAGCCTGAGCGCGCTCAACGGCGACGCTTCATGAGCGACGCGGAACCGGCAGCGGCCGGCGGACTGATCCAGCAGCGGCCCTTCGTCCTGTTGTGGCTGTCGCGCATCGCCGCCACCATCGGCTATCAGATGATGGGGCTGCTGATCGGCTGGAAGATCTACGAGATCACCGGCAGCGCCTTCGACCTGGGCCTGGTTGGCCTGATCCTGTTCATTCCCGCGGTCGTCCTGACGCTTCTGATCGGCCACGCCGCCGACCGCTATGATCGCCGCATGATCGTGCGGCTGGCGCAGAGCGTCTATGCGCTCGCCGCCACTCTGGTCACGGCCGCCATATATTTGGAGGCCGTCAGCCGCGAGTTGCTTTTCTTCGCCGTGTTCATGATCGGCTGCGCCCGTGCTTTCGAATTGCCGACCGGGCATGCGCTGGTGCCGGCCACGGTGCCTACACGGCTGATGTCGCGCGCGGTCGCGGCCTGGTCATCGGCCAATCAGGTCGCCACCATCAGCGGCCCGGCGCTCGGCGGCATGATCTACGCCGTGCAGCCGCTCGCCGTCAGCGCCATCTGCGTCGTCGCCTTCGTCACCTCCGTCACATTGGTCAGCCTGATCCGCATCGGCACCAACGTTGTCGCCAACCGCGAACCGCCGACCTTCACGTCGGTGCTGGCCGGTTTCCATTACATCCGCCGCCGCAAAAGGCTGCTCGGCGTCATCACGCTCGACCTGTTCGTGGTCCTGCTTGGCGGCGCCACCGCGCTGCTGCCGATCTTCGCCAAGGACATTCTCGATGCCGGACCGGTCGGCCTTGGCCTGCTGCGTTCGGCGCCGGCGGTCGGGGCGCTCGTCACCGCGATCGTGCTGTCGCATTTTCCGGTCGAGCGCCATATCGGCCGCAAGATGTTCGCCGTTGTCGCCATTTACGGGATAGCGACCATCGTCTTCGGCCTGTCGACATGGCTTCCATTGTCGCTGGTGGCGCTCTTTTTCCTCGGCGCCTCCGACGCGGTCAGCGTCGTCATCCGCTTCACTTTGGTGCAGATCGAAACCCCCGACGACATGCGCGGCCGGGTCAGCGCAATCAACTACCTTTTCGTCGGCTCATCGAATACGCTGGGTGAATTCGAGTCCGGCACAGTCGCCGCCTGGCTCGGCGCGGTGCCCTCGGTCCTGATCGGCGGCTTCGGCTCGCTTGTCGTGGCGGCGACGTGGATGGGCTTGTTTCCGGATTTGCGAAAGATCGACCGGTTCGAACCGGCGGATAAAAAAGAATAAGCTCCAGGTTCAAAGTCTAGAGGGGAATGGAAATGCATATTCTGATTACCGGCGCCGCCGGCATGATCGGGCGCAAGCTCACGGCACGTCTGGTCAAGGACGGCGGTCTCAACGGCCAGACAATCGACAAGCTCACCCTGACCGATGTTGTCGCCGCAGAAAAGCCGGCGGGCTTTGCCGGCAAGGTCGACATCTCGACCGGCGATCTCGCCGCGCCAGGCGCCGCCGAAAAGCTGATTGCTGAGAAGCCGGAGTTTATTTTCCATCTCGCCGGTGTTGTGTCGGGCGAGGCCGAGATCGATTTCGACAAGGGCTATCACGTCAATCTCGACGGCACGCGCGCGCTGCTCGAAGCGATCCGCTTGGCCGGCGACGCCTACAAGCCGAAGATGGTCTTCACCTCGTCGATCGCGGTGTACGGCGCGCCGTTCCCCTACGCCATTCCCGACGACTTCCACCTGACGCCGCTGACGTCCTACGGCACACAGAAGGCGATCAGCGAATTGCTGCTGGCCGATTATGTGCGGCGCGGCTTTCTCGACGGCGTCGGCATCCGCTTGCCGACCATTTGCGTGCGGCCGGGCAAGCCGAACAAGGCCGCTTCCGGCTTTTTCTCCGGCATCATCCGCGAGCCTTTGGCCGGTCACGAAGCGATCCTGCCGGTCGCCGATACGGTGCGGCACACCCATGCCAGTCCGCGCGCCGCGGTCGGCTTCCTCATTCACGCCGCCGGGCTGACACGCGAGCAGATGGGCCCTCGCGTCAGCCTGGCCATGCCCGGCGTCTGCTGCACCGTCGCCGAGCAGATCGAATCGTTGACCCGCATCGCCGGGCCGAAGGTCGCCGCCCGCATCAAGCGTGAGCCGGACGAACTGGTCATGCGGATCGTCGCCGGCTGGTCGGAACGTATCGACGCCAAGCGGGCGGCCGCGCTCGGATTTACCGCCGAAGCCAATTTCGACGAGATCATCCGTGCCCATATCGAGGACGAATTGGACGGACGTATCGCCTGAGTTCCGGCGGCGTCCGGGCGCAAGGTACTGAAAAGTCTGGGTTGCCGGATTCGGCGGCGGTCCCTACATTGGGACCATGACCTATGTTGACGCCGCCGCCACCCCCCTCCGCAAGACCGGACAGATCAAGATTCACGGCCCTGCCGCCTTCGAAGGCATGCGCAAGGCCGGCCAACTGACCGCGCGCTGCCTCGACATGCTGACGGAGCATGTCCGGCCCGGCGTGCCGACCGATACGATCGACCGGCTGGTCTATGACTTCGCCATGGACCACGGCGCGCTGCCGGCGACGCTGATGTATCGCGGCTACAAGAAGTCGACCTGCACCTCGATCAATCACGTTGTCTGCCACGGCATTCCCAACGAAAAGCCGATGAAGGACGGCGACATCGTCAATATCGACGTGACGCTGATCCTGGATGGCTGGCACGGCGATTCGAGCCGCATGTATCCGGTCGGCGACATTCCGCGCCGCGCCGAGCGGCTGATCGAGGTGACCCACGAATCGATGGTGCGCGGCATCGCCAGCATCAAGCCCGGCTCGACCACCGGCGACATCGGCCCGGCGATCCAGAGCTACGTCGAAGCCCAGCACATGAGCGTGGTGCGCGACTTCTGCGGCCACGGCCTCGGCCAGCTTTTCCATGACGAACCGAACATCGTCCATGTCGGCCGGCCCGGCGAAGGCGTCGTGCTCAAGCCGGGCATGTTTTTCACCGTCGAGCCGATGATCAATCTCGGCCGCCCGCATGTGAAGGTGCTGTCGGACGGCTGGACCGCGGTGACCCGCGACCGCTCGCTGTCGGCGCAGTTCGAGCACTCGGTCGGCGTCACCAAGGACGGGGTCGAGGTCTTCACCTACTCGCCGGCCGGGCTACATAAGCCGCCTTACAAGGTCTGAGCGCCCCCTCGCCCGCCACAACCCGATGCGCTAGGATACCCGCGACAGTTGAGCGGGCGCGCAAGGCATGGCCGAAAACGACAATATCATCGATGAGAGCCTCGGACAAAACTCGGACCTGGGCCAAGGCCTCGCCGAAGCCGCGCCGCATTATCACGGCCACCGCGAAAGGCTGCGCGGCCGCTTCCGCGACGCCGGCGCCGACGCGGTCAGCGATTACGAACTGCTCGAACTGGTACTGTTCCGCGCCATTCCACAACGCGACGTCAAGCCGCTGGCCAAGGCGTTAATCGCCAAGTTCGGCTCCTTCGCCGAAGTGGTCGCGGCGGCGCCGAAGCGCCTCGCCGAAACCAGGGGCATGGGCGAGGCCGCCATCACCGAACTCAAGATCGTGCACGCCGCCGCCAGCCGGCTGGCGCGCGGCCAGATGTCCAAGCGCACCGTGCTGTCGTCATGGTCGAGCGTCATCGACTATTGCCGCACCGCGATGGCCTATGAGGACAAGGAGCAGTTCCGCCTGTTGTTTCTCGACAAGCGCAACCAGCTGATCGCCGACGAGGTGCAGCAGGTCGGCACCGTCGACCATACGCCGGTCTATCCGCGCGAAGTGGTCAAGCGCGCGCTGGAACTATCGGCGACCGCATTGATCCTGGTCCACAATCATCCGTCCGGCGATCCGACGCCATCGCGCGCCGACATTCAAATGACACAGGCGATCGTCGATGTCGCCAGGCCGCTCGGCATTTCGGTGCACGACCACATCATCGTCGGCAAAGACGGCCATGCCAGCTTCAAGGGGTTGAAGCTGATCTAGACTCTACTGCCGCACCAGCATGGTCTCGGTCGGGCCTTCCGGCACGCGGCGCCAGTTGCCGCCTTCCACTTCCTCGAAACGCCAGGCGTTGCCGCGCGCCGGCACCAGCACCAGTTCGCCGCGATCAAGCCGCCATTGCGTGACGTTCAGCCGCGCGAATTCGGCGTCGCAACCGGGCTGCACCGTCAGCGCGAAGCCGTCGCGTAAAACCGTGCCGGCCAGCGCCAGTGTGCAAATGGATTTGCCGCCGCGCACAATCGCCCAGGTGCCGGCGACCTCCGCCGCCAGGCGCGGCGGCGGCGGCGCGGTGGCGGATGCCTGCTGCAAAAACAGCACGCCGACGCCCGGCGTCGGCGCTTCATAAATGCCGCTCTCGACTTCGCTGAACTCGACCAGGGTCCTGCCTTCGGCATCGAGCAGAAACAGATTGTCGCCTTCGGGAAATTTCCACGCGGCGACGCGCAGCACCAGCGGAAACAACGTGCCGCAATTGGCGTCGAATTCGACCTTGGCGCCGCCCGGCGCGGCGTCGCTCTTGAACGTCGCGGTGCACACCTTGTCGCGGTCGGCGTTGGAGAACTCCCACGCGCCGAGCAGGCCTCTGGCGGAGTCGCCGAGACCGGCCTGGCCATAGGCGGGACCAGCCAAACCGATCATCAAGGCGAAAAGCCAAAAGTAACGGCGCATGAACGTTACCGTTTCGGCGGGTAAGGCGTCTCCGGCACCGGCGTCAGTGGTGGCTTGCCCGACGCCCAAGCCAGAATGTTGTCGACCAGAAGCTGGTCCATTGCCGCCCGCGTCACCTCGGTGGAGGAGCCGAGATGCGGGAACAGGACGATGTGATCCATGTCCAGCAATTCCTTCGGAACCTCAGGTTCCTTGGCGAACACATCGAGACCGGCCGAATAGATCGTGCGGTTCTTCAGCGCCTCGATCAGAGCCGGCTCATCGACCACCGAGCCGCGCGCCATGTTGATGACGATACCGCGGGGCCCGAGCGCCTTGAGCACCTCGGCATTGATCAGGTTCTGCGTCGCCGCGCCGCCGGGCACGATGATCATCAAGGTGTCGACGTCACGCGCCATGTCGAGGAGTTTGGGATAATACTTGTAGGCGACGTCCTGCTTGTTGCGCGAGTGGTAGACCACCGGCATGCCGAAAGCTTCCAGCCGCTTGGCGATGGCCTTGCCGATACGCCCCATGCCGACCATGCCAACGGTGCGGTCGCGCAACGTCGCCTTGGCCAGCGGATACTGTGCCTGCGGCCATTTGCCGGCGCGCACATAGCGGTCGGCCTGCGGGAACTCGCGCACAGTACAGAGCAGCAAGCCAAGCGCGGTGTCGGCCACTTCCTCGTTGAGCACATCGGGCGTGTTGGTGACGACAATGCCGTGGGCGCCGGCCCATTTGGCATCGACATGATCGTAGCCGACGCCGAAGCTCGAAATCTGCTCGAGCTTGGGAAATTTCTTGAGAAAATCGCCGTCGACCTTGTTGTGCGTGTAAGCGAGCGCCATGGCGCCGATCTTGCCGCCGACCTCCTTAATGAAGGCCTCCTGGTCCTTGGCTTCCAGCAGGTAGTGCAGGTTCACCTTGGATTCCAGGCCGTTCACCAGCACCGGTTTGCGCGCGCCGATCAACAGCACGTCACGCTTTTCGCCCGCCATCATCTAACTCCCATGGGTTTCGTGCCTGATCCTATCACGCATCAAACCAATGCGGTGACCGGCATTTCGACGATATTCTTGAATGCCGCCAGAAGCTCGGCACCGAGCGCGTCCTCGACCGCGCGAGCATCGCAGGACAGAGTGACCGTCATGACGCTGACGAACTTGACGCTGCCGTCTTCGGCCTCGACCGGGGCGCGGCGCGCAGCGCCAATGGCCAGCACCGAGGTGAAGGGCGGCGTCACGGCGGCGGTGAACTCGCGAATGCCGGCGGCCGGCAGGATGTATACGGCAGTCGTCGCGCCGGCATTGTCGGAGACCGCCGCTTGCGCTTCGCGGGCAATCGCCGTCAGCGACTTGCTGGCAGCGTCGCGCAGAATCGCCGTGACGCGGCGGCCATCTGCATTCTGCAACAGCGCGATATCGATGCCGGCCGACGGCGTGACGCGCGTCAGCGCCGCGGCCCAGGCCTTGACGGCGAAGTCGCCCAGCGAAAACTCGGCGCCACCGGCCTTGGCCTCATCGCGCATCGACAGCAGGCGACCGATTTCGACATCGGCGACGAGGGAGAATTGCGCGACGCCCTGTGTCGGGCCGACGGGTCGGACGTTGGCGATATCGCCGGCGACAATGCGGCCATGCGGGCCGGAACCGGAGACGCGCGAAAGATCGATGCCGCGCTCGGAAGCCAGGCGGCGCGCCAGAGGCGTGACGAACGTGCCGCTCGCAAGCTTGGCGGGGCCGTAGTTGCGCGCCGGCGAACGCACCTCGTTGTACATGTCCATATTTGGGTAAGAAAAATCACGCACGGCTGTTGCGTTATCCACCCGTTCGTCCCCGCGAAAGCGGGGACCCAGTTCTGACTTGGTTTCCTGGCCCTGGGCCCCCGCTTTCGCGGGTGCGAAGGGTGTGGGCGCAGGACTGCCGATCTGCGCCGGCGTCACCGGCGGTGTGTGCGCGGGAATGGCGACCGGCTTGCCGGCCGGCGCCTGCTTCGGCGCGGCGGCTTCGCCCGCGACCGCGATCGTCGCCACCGCGGCGCCCACTTTCGCCGTTTCACCGACGCTGAAATGAATGTCGCTCAACGTGCCGCCGAACGTCGCCGGCACTTCCATCGACGTCTTGTCGGTCTCGATCTCGAATAGGTTATCGCCCGGCTTGACGGTGTCGCCGGCCTTCACAAACCATTTGACGATCTTGCCCTCGGCGACGGTCTCGCCAAGCTGCGGCATCAGGACGTCCATTGCAGCCTCACTTGTCCCGGACGCACTGCAGCGCACTTGCGGTGCAGTGCCGAGCCGGGACCTTCCCACATTCTGAATTCGTAACGATCCCGGGTCTGCGGCGCATCGCCAAGGAGCGCTGCGCCGCGCCCGGGAAAAGCATCACCACGTCATCGACACATATTGCGTTTCGAGAAATTCCTTCATGCCTTCCTGCGCGCCTTCGCGGCCGAGGCCGGACTGCTTGGTGCCGCCGAACGGCGCCGCCGGATCCGACACGATGCCGCGGTTGAGGCCTATCATGCCGAAATCGAGTTTCTCGGACACGCGCAGGCCGCGCGACAGGTCCTTGGTATAGAGATAGGCGACGAGGCCGTATTCGGTATCGTTGGCGCGCTTGATCGCCTCCGCCTCGGTCTTGAACGTCTGGATCGACGCCACCGGCCCGAAGATTTCCTCGCTCAGCATCTTGGCGTCGTCGGACACATTGGTGATGACAGTGGCCGGATAGAAGAAGCCCGGCCCGTCCGGCATCTTGCCGCCGGTCAGAACCTTGGCGCCCTTCGACACCGCATCCTCGACCAATTCGATGACCTTGTCGCGGCCTTCCTTGTTGACCAGCGGCCCGAGCGCTACGCCGTCGTCGAGACCGTTGCCCATCTTGAGCCCGCCCATCTTGGCGGTCAGCTTCTTGGCAAACTCGTCATGCACCTTCTCGTGCACATAGAAGCGGTTGGCCGCGGTGCAGGCCTCGCCCATGTTGCGCATTTTCGCAATCATCGCGCCGTCAATGGCGGCGTCGATATCGGCATCCTCGAACACCAGAAACGGCGCATTGCCGCCCAGTTCCATCGCCGGCTTGACGATGTTGTCGGCAGATTCGTGCAGCAGCTTGCGGCCGACTTCCGTTGAGCCGGTGAACGAGACGACGCGCACGCGCATGTCATGCAGCATCGCCGAGACGACCTTGCCGGACGAGCGCGACGGAATGACATTGACGACGCCGGGCGGCACGCCGGCTTCTTCCAGAGCCGGCATCAAGGCCAGCATGGTCAGCGGCGTATCGGACGCAGGCTTCAGCACCACCGGGCAGCCGGCGGCGAGCGCCGGGCCGATCTTGCGCGTCGCCATCGCGGCCGGGAAATTCCACGGCGTCACCAGCACGGCAATGCCGGCCGGCTTGTGCTGCACGAAAATGCGCGCGCCGGACGATGGCGCCATCGATACCTGGCCGTTGTTGCGCACGGCCTCCTCGGCGTACCAGCGGAAAAATTCGGCGGCATAGGCGACTTCGCCGCGCGAGTCGGTCAGCGACTTGCCGTTTTCCAGCGTGATGATTTTGGCGAAACGCTCGGCGTCGCGCATGATGACTTCGTAGGCCTTGCGCAGGATTTCGCCGCGCTCGCGCGGCTTGCGGCCGGCCCAGCCTTCGAACGCCGCCTGCGCGGCGTCGACCGCGGCCTTGGCGTCCTCGACGGTGGCGCTCGCCACCGAGGCGATGGTCTTTTCGGTCGCCGGATCGATGACGTCGAAGCGGCCGCCGTCGGAGGCCTTTTTCCATTGGCCGCCGATCCACAGATCGGTCGGCACGTTGGCGAGAAGATTGTCGTACATGGCTTCCTCCTTGTCATTCCGGGGCGCGCTGAAAGCGCGAACCCGGAATCCAGAAACTTGTTAATGCCGCTCTGGATTCCGGGTTCGGCGCAAAAGCGCCGCCCCGGAATGACCAGTCTTTATGCGCCCAGGCTACGCTTAATCGTCTCCATGATCCGCTGCGGCGTCGGCAACACAACGTCTTCCATGATGTCGGCGGCAGGCAGCGGAATATGCGGCGTGGTGATGCGCACCGGCGGCCCGTCGAGATCGTAGAAAGCCTCGTCGGCGACGATGGAGACGATCTCGGCGCCCCAGCCGCATAGACGCGGATTTTCCTCGACCGTGAACAGGCGGTGCGTCTTCGCCACCGAAGCAAGAATGGTTTTGGTGTCGAGCGGCACCAGCGAGCGCACGTCGATGACTTCGCAATCGATGCCGTGGTCGATGCGCAAGCGTTCCGCCGCCTCCAGCGCGCGCGGCACCATCAGCGCCAGCGCAACAATGGTGCAGTCCTTGCCGGCGCGCAAAATCTTGGCGGTACCGAGCGTGTCGAGGATTTCGCCGTCGGGCACGTCGCCCTTCGAATTGTACAGTGACTTGTGCTCGAAGAAGATCACCGGATCGGGATCGCGCACCGCGGCCGCCATCAGGCCGATGACGTCGATCGGCGACGACGGCGCCACGACCTTGAGGCCGGGGATCATCATGCACCAGTTCTCGACGCTCTGTGAGTGCTGCGCGCCGAAGCGGGAACCTGCGCCGTTGGCGGTGCGCACCACCAGCGGGCACTTGGTCTGCCCGTTCGACATGTAACGCGCCTTCGGGAACTCGTTGGCGATGTAGTCGAAACACACCGCAATGAAATCCGAGAACATGATTTCGGCGATCGGCTTCAGGCCCGTCATCGCCGCGCCCATCGCGGCGCCGAGAATGGCCTGTTCGGAGATCGGCGTGTCGCGGACGCGCACGCCGCCGAACTGTTCGTACAGGCCGACGGTCGCCTTGAAGCAGCCGCCCGGCTTGGCGACGTCTTCGCCGAGGAACACGACATCGGGATCGCGCGTCATTTCCTGCGCGATGCCGCGCGTTACTGCGTCGCGATAACTGATTTCCGCCATTTTAATTTCTCTCGACCAATTCCGCGAACATTAATTCCGCCACGCCCAGCCGCCATCGGCGTAGACATCGGTGGTGATGATATCGAGCGGCGGACTCGGCGCCGCCTTGCAGGCCTCGGTGGCGTCATCCACTTCCTTGCGCACGGAAGCGTCGATCTCGGCGATCACGTCTTCCTTGACGCCGAACTGCTTGAGGCGTTCGCGGTAGAGCTTGACCGGATCGTGCTTCTTCCACTCTTCCAGTTCGCCTTCCGGGCGATATTTGGCCGGGTCGGCGCGCGAGTGGCCTGAGTGACGATAGGTGAGGCATTCGATCAGCGACGGCCCCTCGCCGGCGCGTGCCCGCGCGAAGGCTTTCTGCGCGGTGCGGTAAACAATGTCGGCGTCGTTGCCGTCGATCAGGATGCGCTCGAGGCCGTAAGCCGAGGCGCGATCCGCGGCCGGTTGCGGAATCGGGATCACGTCCTTGATTGGCGTGTATTCCATGTAGAGATTGTTCTCGCAGACGAACACGACCGGCAGCTTCCACACGGCGGCGAAGTTCAGCGCTTCGTGGAACGCGCCGATGTTCGTCGTGCCGTCGCCGAAGAAACAGACCGAGACGTCCTTGTCGCCGCGATACTGCGCGCGCCAGGCCGCGCCGCAGGCGATCGGCAGATGCGCGCCGATGATGGCATACGAGCCCATCACGCCATGCTCTTCCGAGGTCAGATGCATCGAACCGCCCTTGCCGCGCATCAGGCCGTTGTCCTTCTGCATCAGCTCGCCGAGCACCTTCTCGACCGGGACTCCGCGCGCCAAAGTGTGCGCATGGCCGCGATAGGTGCAGAACGACAGGTCGCCCTTGACCATCGCCTCGGCAAAGCCGGCGGCAATCGCCTCCTGGCCCAGCGATAAATGGCTGGTGCCCTTGACCAGGTTTTGCAGGAACAGATCGAAAGCGCGCTGCTCGGAATCGCGCAGGCGCACCTGCGACCGATACAAAGCGAGACGTTTGTCCTCACCGATATCGTCGTTCAACCCGGAGCCGGCGGGGCCCGGCGCCCGGTCATTTGCTGTCGCCACCATCAGGTCCTTGGATGTTCCTCGAAGGGTCGAATTCTGCATTTCCGGCGGGAACTTAGCCCCGATGAGCGCGCCCCTGCAACTGTCTCACGGCACGGCGCTTTTTCGGGATCGTGAAAACTATTCCGGCGTGACGCCGCCGGCCGTGACCGCGGTGCCCACTTTGCGCTCGCGGTTCAGCAGATAAAGCCCGGACGCCACCACGATCAGCCCGCCCACGATGGTCCAGAAGTGGGGGACATGACCGAAAGTGAGAAATCCTAACGTCGTGGTCCACACCATTTGCGTATAAATAAACGGCGCCAGCGTCGAAGCAGGTGCCAACCTGTGACCGCGAATGAGGAGATAGTGACCGAAGCTACCGAACGCACCAATCAACACCATCAGGACGATGACGGTGATACTGGTGGGCGTCGTCCACACAAACGCAACGATGGGCAGCATGGCCAGCGCGCCGACGAGGTTGGTGTAAAACAGCGTCGCCTCGCTCGAATCCGAGCGCGCCAGATGGCGCGTCGAGATCGAATAGAGCGAATAGCAAATGGCGCTGCCGAACGAGAGGAAGGCGGCGGGGTGCATGCCGCCGAAACCGGGCCGCGTCACCAGCAATACGCCGAAGAAGCCGACGCCGATCGCGGTCCGGCGCCGCCAGCCGACCCATTCGCCCAGCATCGGGCCCGACATGACGGCGACGATGAACGGTGTGGCAAACAGGATCGACAGCGCCTCATCGAGTTGCAGATAGCGCAACGCGAAGAAATTCAGCGCGGTCGACAGCAACAACAGCGCCGAACGGCCGACCTGCAACCAGGGCCGCCGCGTGATCATCATACCCGGCGTGCTCACCGGATTGAGAAAAAACAGCGCCAGCACAAATGCGCCGAAGTAGCGCGCCCAGACGACCTGCAACGGGTCCATGTAATCGAGCAGATATTTTCCCGTCGTATCGAGACAGGAAAACGTGGCAACCGCGCCGCACATCAGCGCGATGCCAGTCAGTCGTTGCTTTCGCTGGACGGCTGGATCGCTCAATAGGTCGCCCGCCCGCCGGAAATGTCGAAGGCCGCGCCAGTCGTGAACGAGCAATCGGCCGAGGCGCAGAACGCGGCGAGCGCCGCGACTTCCTCGACCAGCACAAAGCGTCCGCGCGGAATTTTCGACAGCATGAAGTCGATATGCTGTTGCGTCATCTGATCGAAGATCGCGGTGCGCGCCGCCGCCGGCGTGATGCAGTTGACCGAGATGTCGCTGCCCGCGGTTTCCTTGGCCACCGACTTGGTCAGCGAGATGACGCCCGCTTTCGACGCCGAATAGGCCGATGCGTTCGGGTTGCCTTCCTTGCCGGCGACCGAGGCGATGTTGACGATGCGCCCGTAATTCTGCGCGACCATGCCCGGCGTCACCGCCTTGCAGCAATGGAACGGGCCGTCGAGATTGATCGACATGACCTTGCGCCATTCCTCGACCGGATATTCCCAGGTCGTGGTGTTCATGCCGGCGATGCCGGCATTGTTGACGAGAATGTCGATGCGGCCGAACAGCTTCACGGTCTGGTCGCGAGCCTTTTCGACGGAGGCAAAGTCGCTGACATCGACGGCGACAGCCTCAACGCGGCCGCGCCCGGCTAACTCCCCGGCCGTCTTCTTGGCAAACTCAAGGTCACGATCCCAGATCGCTATCGTTGCGCCGGAATCGAGGAAGCGCTCGACGATAGCGCGGCCGATGCCCTGCGCGCCGCCGGTCACCACGGCGAACTTTCCGTTCAGGTCGATCTTGTTGGACATATCAGGCGCTCCCCCACGTTGTTTTGGCTTTGGTGATGGTATAGTCGGTTTGCCAGGGAAATAGCAGCCTCCCTGTGAGATAGCAGCCATCCCTCCAAGCGCTGGTCATTGATTTCCAAAGGCCGACCGATGGACGGACTGGTTCTTGCAGTTTTTCTGGCATCCGTCTTTTTCGGCGGCATTGTGTCCGGGCTGGCCGGCTTTGCCATGGGCCTGGTGGTGTCCGGCATCTGGCTGCACATCCTCACCCCGGCGCAAACCGCTGCTTTGATCGTCTGCTATGGCCTGGTGGTGCAGGGCTACAGCATCTGGAAGCTGCGCCATGCGCTGAACTGGCGCACGGTGGCGCCGTTCATCGCCGGCGGCGTCATCGGAGTTCCGCTCGGCGCCGCGCTGCTGACCTCGGTCGACCCGGATTACCTGCGCACCGGGGTCGGCGTCCTGCTCGTCGCCTACAGCAGCTTCTTCCTGCTGCGGCCGACCGTGCACACGATACGAACGGACATAAAGGCCGACTTCGGCGTCGGCATCGTCAACGGCGTTCTCGGCGGCATGACCGGCCTTGCCGGCCCGATCATCACCATCTGGTGCCAGTTGCGCGGCTGGCGCAAGGACGAGCAGCGGGCAATTTTCCAGCCGGTCATCCTCGCCGCCTTCATCCTGACGGCGACGTCGCTGACGGTGAACGGCACCATCACCGTCGACTTACTCAAGATCTACGCCATGGGCTTGCCGTTTCTCGCCGCCGGCGTCTGGCTGGGGCTGAAGCTATACGGCCGTCTCGACGAGATGGCTTTCCGCAAGGTCATTCTGTATCTGCTGCTGCTGTCGGGCATCGTCCTGATCGTGCCGATGTCGGTGTTCGGCTAAGCCTTGCCGATGCCGCCAATGTTGCGCTAGGTGTCACATCCCGGTAGGTGATATGGCTGTTTTCTGAACAACTCCGGTTTCAGGCTATGCCAGTCCTTCATGGCCTGCAAGGGTGTCTTGCTGCCCAAGGCTGATTGCGGAAGCTGCTGGTTGTAAAGCAGCACGTAACGATG
>CAMBQQ010000072.1 GCA_945870035.1 Rhizobium sp. Q54
CATCGTTACGTGCTGCTTTACAACCAGCAGCTTCCGCAATCAGCCTTGGGCAGCAAGACACCCTTGCAGGCCATGAAGGACTGGCATAGCCTGAAACCGGAGTTGTTCAGAAAACAGCCATATCACCTACCGGGATGTGACAGCTAGGGAACGCCAAATTCATGCCCTGATGCTTGAAAAAACCCCGCCAGCGCCGTCATATTCCCGGAAACGGATTGAATTAAGCGCTGATGGGCCTTTTAGACCCGCTTTGCTTGATGGGCATAACACCCTATGCCATACGGTGCCGACCGGCTCCCGGCCGGCGATAACGAGGACGGCAATGGCGGAAATCTCAGGTCTGATGCGCGGCAAACGCGGGCTGATCATGGGCGTCGCCAATAACCGCTCGATCGCCTGGGGCATTGCGCGCGCCTGCCGCGACCACGGCGCCGACCTGGCTTTCACCTATCAGGGCGATGCGCTGAAGAAGCGGGTCGAACCTTTGGCCGAGGAGGTCGACGGGCTAGTGGTCGGCCATTGCGACGTCACCGACCCGGCTTCTCTCGACGCCGTTTTCGCGCAGGTCCAGCAAGCCTGGGGCTCGCTCGACTTCATCGTCCACGCCATCGCCTTTTCCGACAAGGACCAGCTCGACGGGCGCTATGTCGACACCACGGAAGAAAACTTCACCAAGACCATGCTCATCAGCTGCTACTCGTTCACGGCGATCGCGCAGCGCGCCGAGAAGCTGATGACCAATGGCGGCTCGATGCTGACCTTGACCTATTACGGCGCCGAGAAATGGATGCCGCATTACAACGTCATGGGCCTGGCCAAAGCGGCGCTGGAATCCTCAGTGCGCTATATGGCGGCCGATCTCGGCGTCAAGAATATCCGCGTCAATGCCATCTCGGCCGGGCCGATCAAGACTTTGGCCGCGTCGGGCATCGGCGATTTCCGCTATATCCTGAAATGGAACGAATATAATACGCCGCTGCGCCGCAACGTGACGCTGGAAGATGTCGGCAAGGCCGGCGTGTTTTTCCTGTCGGATCTGTCGAGCGGCGTCACCGGCGAAATCCAGCATGTCGATGCCGGTTACCACATCGTCGGCATCAAGCATCCGGACGCGCCGGATTTCACGGTAAAATAATCAATGGCATCGCTGGCGGTTTATTTCATCCGTCACGGCGAAACCGACTGGAACGTGGCCGGACGGCTGCAAGGCCACCGCGACATCCCGCTCAACGCCAAGGGCAGGGATCAGGCCAGCCATTGCGGCGACATCCTGCGCGATCTGTTTGCCTGCGAAGGCCGCGACCCGGCCGGTCTAGATTATTTGTCCAGCCCGCTTGGACGGGCCACCGAGACAATGGAATTGCTGCGGCCACGGCTCGGCCTGCCGGCGGAAGGCTATACGCGCGACCCGCAACTGATCGAACTCGCCTTTGGCGACTGGGAAGGCTCGACCATCGCGCTGTTGCACCAGAACGACCCGGTGCGGATTTCGCAACGTGAACACGATAAATGGCATTTCGTACCCCCCAATGGCGAAAGCTACGAAATGGTCGCGAAGCGGATGCGCGCCTGGCACGGCGGCCTGACCGGCGATTGCGTGGTCACCTCGCATGGCGGCACCTGCCGCGGCCTGATGGCCGCCCTCGGCGTCGCCAAGCCGGCGGTGGCACCCTTGATCGACATCATCCAGGGCGAGGTCTACGTCTTTCAGGGCGATAAGCTGACGCGATATGCGTGACGCCGCAACGCGCGGCGCACGCGAAGCCTGGAGCCTCGCGTGCTGCCGTTCGTGATGGCGGTTACTTCCAGCCGGCCTGCTTTTCGCAGGCCTTTCTGGCGCCGGGGTTGGCCTTTTCCCAGGTCGTGATGGAACGCGTTTCGTTGCTGTCCATCTTCTCGTTCATACATGCGCAGTAGGCGCGGACGATGGCCGGTGTGCCGCCGGCTTCGCCCTTGTTGTCGTCAATGCACTGGTTGACCCATTTGACGTCATCGGCGTTCATTTTCTGCGCGAACGCACTGGACGGTGCAGCGACAGCAACGAGCGCCATGGCGATGACGATATATTTCACGGAAGCCTCCCCTGATGCCCACCGCGGGCGATGGACAATACCCAACGCCAGGCGACCTGAATACGGATCTGCGAAGCGGCCGGCCGTTATCGACGACCAAATTTGACGGCGGATGGGGCGCGCGGTACCACACCCCGCGAGCGTGGAAGTATCATGTCCTTCAACACCTTCGGCCATATGTTCAGGTTCACCAGCTTCGGCGAAAGCCACGGGGCGGCGATCGGCTGCGTGGTCGACGGCTGCCCGCCGCGCATTCCGCTGACCGAGGCTGACATCCAGGTCCATCTCGACAAGCGCCGTCCCGGCCAGTCGCGTTTCACTACGCAGCGGCAGGAGCCGGACGCGGTCAAGATCTTGTCAGGCGTGTTCACGACCGAGGCGGGCGTTCAGGTCACCACCGGCACGCCGCTCATGCTTTTGATCGAGAATGTCGATCAGCGCTCCAAGGACTATTCCGACATCAAGGACAAATACCGGCCCGGCCACGCCGGCTATGTCTATGACGTCAAATACGGCATCACCGATTATCGCGGCGGCGGCCGCTCGTCGGCGCGCGAGACCGCGGTGCGGGTCGCCGCCGGGGCGGTGGCGCGCAAGGTCGTGCCAAACCTGTCGGTGCGCGCCGCGCTGGTGCAGATGGGTCCGCACAAGATCGATCGGACGCGCTGGGACTGGAACGAGGTCGACAACAACCCGTTTTTTTGTCCCGACGCGGTCATGGCGAAATTCTACGAGACCTATCTCGACGGCATCCGCAAATCCGGCTCTTCGGTCGGCGCGGTGATCGAGGTGGTCGCCGAGGGGGTGCCCCCCGGCCTCGGCGCCCCGGTCTATGCCAAGCTCGACGCTGACCTCGCGGCCGCGCTGATGAGCATCAACGCCGTCAAGGGCGTCGAGATCGGCGATGGTTTCGAGACCGCGGCGATGGTCGGCGAGGACAATGCCGATGAGATGCGCAAACCTGATCCAACATTGGGTAACGACGGCAAACCTGTATTCCTGTCGAACCATGCCGGCGGCATTCTCGGCGGCATCTCGACCGGGCAGGCGATCATCGCGCGCTTCGCGGTCAAGCCGACCTCGTCGATCCTGACGCCGAAAAAAACCGTCGACCGCTACGGCAACGATACCGACATCATGACCAAAGGCCGCCACGACCCTTGCGTCGGCATTCGTGCGGTGCCGATCGGCGAAGCCATGGTGGCGGCGGTGCTCGCCGATCACTATCTGATGCATCGCGGCCAAGTGGGCGCCAATGCCGGCGAAGGCGTCGCCTGGCCGTTCACCAAGCCGGCGTGATGCCGCGCAAGAATCTAAGCGGCAAGAGGTAATTAAGAGTGCCCCATACCCACAGCAAAGTTGACGCGGCGATCAAAGCTTTCGCCAAGGGCGAGATCGTGGTCGTAACCGACGACGACGACCGCGAGAACGAGGGCGATCTCTTCGTCGCGGCCTCTTTGTGCACGCCGAAGAAGATGGCCTTCATCATTCGCCACACCTCCGGCATTGTCTGTGCGCCGCTCGGCGCCGACCATGCCACGCGCCTGCATCTCGATCCGATGGTGGCGAAAAACGACGCGCCGCTCGGCACGGCTTTCACCGTCACCGTCGACGTCAAGCATGGCTTGACCACCGGCATCTCGGCCGAGGAACGCACCAACACCGTGCGCGCGCTCGCCAATGACAATAGCGGCGCGTCCGACTTCGTCCGTCCCGGCCATGTGTTCCCGCTTGTTGCGCGGCAGGGTGGTGTGCTGATGCGGTCCGGCCATACCGAAGCCTGCATCGATCTGTGCAAGCTTGCCGGCCTGCCGCAGGTCGGCGTTCTGTCCGAGATGATGAAGGACGACGGCACCGTGATGCGCGGGCCCGACGTCGCCGCCTTCGCGCAAGCTCACAAGCTTGTGCAGATTTCCATCGCCGAGCTGATCGCCTATCGCCAGAGCCGCGAAAAGCTGGTCGAGCGCGTCGGCAACTTTCCGGCGACCTCCGACATCGGCACGCTGCAAGGCTACGCTTACGTTACGCCGTTCGACCGCGTGCATCACATGGCCTTCGTCTACGGCGATATCGGCGACGGCCGCAATGTGCCGGCGCGGCTGCATCGCGCCGACGTCATCGGCGACGTGTTCGGCGGCGCCAAGTCGATTCGCGCGGCGCTCGCCCGTTTCAAGGCCGAAGGCCGCGGCGTCATCGTCTATCTGCGCGACGGCACCGCCGGCGTGCCGGTGGCGGCCATTCCGCATGAAGGCGATACCGGCACCGATGCGGCGCGCTCGCAGCAATGGCGCGACGTCGGCCTTGGCGCGCAGATCCTCAAGGATCTCGGCATTTCATCGATCAAGCTTTTGACTTCCAGCAATCGCACCTATGTTGGCCTGGGCGGCTTCGGCATCGAGATTGCCGGAACGGACACCCTCGAAACCTGACGTTTTCCCTTTCGCGAGAGGGTGGCCTTTTTTCCGCCCGCGCTTCGTGCCACCATCTGCTTCTCGCGGACGAGCGGCAGGAGCAGGCATGAGGCGTTTTCGTCTTTATGGTTCTGTTGCGGGCGGCCTTGCCGCCGCGGCCTTCACGATCGCGGCTCTGGCCGCGCCCAGCCCGCGCTTTGCCGACCGCTCCCCCAATGCCGTGCCGGTCGATGTCGAACTGGTGCTCGCCGTCGACGTGTCCTATTCGATGGACCCGGAAGAGCAGGCGCTGCAGCGCGAAGGCTACATCCAGGCGCTGACCTCGCGCGAATTCCTCTGGGCCTTGCGCGAAGGCGGCAACGGCAAGATCGCCGTCACCTATTTCGAATGGGCCGGCGCCGCCGATCAGCGCGTCATCGTGCCGTGGCGCGTCATCGACGGCCCGGAATCGGCCGACTCGTTCGCCGCCGAGATCGCCAATGCGCCGTACCGCCGCGCCTCGCGCACCTCGATTTCCGGCGCCATCAATTTCGGCCGGGCGCTGTTCGACAACAGCGGCTATCGCGGCCTGCGCCGCGTCATCGATGTGTCGGGCGACGGCGCCAACAATGCCGGTCCGCTGGTGGCGATCACGCGTGACGAGACCATCGCCCAGGGCATCACCATCAACGGCCTGCCGGTGATGCTCAAGCGCAACAATTTCGGCTATGTCGATGCTCAGGAACTCGATGTCTATTACGAGGATTGCGTGATCGGCGGCACCGGCGCATTCGTCGTGCCGATCCGCGACCGCTCGGAATTCGTCAAGGCGACGAAAACAAAACTCATTCTTGAAATCGCCGGGCTTCAGCCGGACCCGCGCATCATCCCGGCCAGCGCCGACAAGCCGCGCGTGTCCTGCACCATCGGCGAGAAAGTGTGGCGCGAGCGCTGGGGTGACGGGATGGATTTTCGCTGACTTCCCTCTCCCCGTTTACGGGGAGAGGGTGGTGAGCATTCGTGAAGCGAATGCGAACCGGGTGAGGGGGCCTCACTGTGTCGCTCAAACATCGACGCCCCCTCACCCGACATTCTCGCTTTCGCTCGAATGTCGACCTCTCCCCGCACGCGGGGAGAGGTGAAGGAAGTGATCACCTTACAAACTTCGCCACCAACTCGACATGATGCGAATAGCGGAACTGATCGACCGGCGTTACCGACACCAGTTGATAGCCGCCATCGATCAAGGTGCGGGCGTCGCGGGCGAAGGTCGTGGCGTCGCACGACACCGCGACCACCACCGGCACCTTGCTCAAGGCCAGTTCGCGCGCGGTTGTTTCGGCGCCCTGGCGCGGCGGATCGAACACCACTGCGTCATAGTTCTTCAACTCGATCGCCATCAGCGGACTGCGGAACAGATCGCGCGTTTGTGTTTCGACCGCCTTGAGACCCGACGTCATCGCCACCGCGCGTTCCAGCGATCTGATGGCCACGTTTTCAGTGTCGATCGCGGTCACCCGCGCGGTCTCGGCCAAGCGCAAGGCAAAGGTGCCGACGCCGCAGAACAGATCGGCGACGCGCTTGATTTTCTTGCTGTCGCCGATATGGCCGCTGACCAGCCGCGCCAGCGCCGCTTCGCCTTCGCCGGTCGCTTGCAGGAACGCGCTTGGCGGCAGGGGCACGGAGGCGCGGCCGACCTTCAGCATCGGCTGTTCGCGTTGCAGTACCAGCTCGCTGGACCGCGTGACGCGGGCGAGGCGATACTCGTCGGCAATGCGCGCCAAAGCCGCGGTCTGCTTGGTGGAAAACGGACCCGCGCCGCGCAGGTCGACATCCATGCCGCTGTCGGTTGCGGTGACATGTATGTCGAGCGGTTTGTTGGCGGACGGCTTCACCAGTTCGGCAATGGCCCAGGCCGCGGGAATGGCCTTTCGCAAGCCCGGTTCGAGAATCGGACACTCATCAATGCCGATGATCTGGTGCGTGCGTTGCGCGGTGTAGCCGACTTCGAGAACGTCTCCATGCCCGCGCTTCGCATGCAACGTGGCGCGGCGGCGGCCTCTGCCGTGCGCGTCGACGATCGCCTCGACCGGCGCGATCAGCCCGGCGTGGCCGAGCGCCTCGACGACGAGATTGCGCTTCCACAAAAGATATTCGGCAAGCGACCAGTGCTGCATGGCGCAGCCGCCGCAGACGCCGAAATGCTTGCACACCGGCGCGACGCGCTCATGCGACGCCTGTTCGACGCGCAGCAAATGGCGGCGGTCGGGATGGCCGGAGACGGGCTCCACCGTCACGGTTTCGCCGGGCAGCGCAAAGGGCACATAGACCGGGCCGGTATTGCTGTCGGCAATGCCGTCGCCGCGATGGCCGATGCGGGCGATCTTCAATTGTTCGGTCATGACGCGGCTTTAACTGGGTGGCGCGGCGGCGGCAACCTCAATGCGCGATATGGCCCGGCGCGGCCGGCATATAGCCGCGCAGCGTCAAAAGGTTGAAGCGCCACACCAGAAGCAGCGCATAAACGCCCAATCCGACGGTAAAACCGATCCAGACGCCGACCGCCTCCAGCCGCGCCGGAAAGGCCAAAGTATAGGAGGTGGCGAAGCCGATCACCCAGAAGCTCACAGCGGCAAAGATCATCGGGATGCGTGTGTCGTTGAGCCCGCGCAAGGCGCCGGCGGCGACCGACTGCACGCCATCGACGATGAAGAACGTCGCGCCGAAGGCGAGCAAAGTGGCGGCCAAAGCCGCGGTGGCGCCAGCCTCGGTCGCCTCGGTGCCGAGGAAGAGCAACGGGATGAGGTGACGAAAGATGACGATGAGTACGACCATCACGCTCATGAAAATCGCGGCAAGGCCGATGGCGGAGAGACCGGCGCGGCGGGTGCCGGCGGCGTCACGCCGTCCCACCGCATGGCCGACACGCACTGTCGCTGCCATCGATATGCCGAACGGCACCATGAACAGGATCGACGCTGTTTGCAGCGCGATCTGGTGCGCCGCCAGCGCGGTGGTGCCGATCCAGCCCATCAGGATGGCGGCGGTGGCGAACAGCCCGTATTCGAGCAGAAACGCGCCGGCGATCGGAACGCCGACGACGAACAGCTTGCCGAGCAGCGGCCAGTCCATGCGCCAGAACCGGCCGAGCACCTGAAATTTTTTGAACGGCCTTTGCCCATAACAGACGGCGAAGCCGGCCATGCACATGCCGAGATTGACGATCGTTGTGGCGACGCCGGCGCCCAGCAGGTCGAGTTCGGGCAGGCCGAATGCGCCGTAGATCAGCGCATAGGCCAGCAGCCCGTTGATCGGAATCGCCGCGAGCGTGATCCACAAAGCCGGCTCCGGCCTGTTGACCGCGCCCATGAAGCCGCGCAAGGCGACGAACCACCAGCCCGGCACCAGGCACCAGCCAAGGCCCATCAGATAGCGTCCGGCGAGTTGCGCAATGTCGGCATTCTGGCTGAGCGCCAGCAAGATGGCTTCGCCCTGGTATTGCAGCGCCGTCATCGGCACGCCGAGCAGCACGGCGGCCCACAGGCCGACGCGCAAGGCGCGCCGCACCATGCGCGGTTCGCGCGCGCCATAGGCCTGCGCGGAGAGCGGCGAGACCGCCGAGACGACGCCCATGCCGATCATGAAGGCGCCGAACAGCACGGTTTGCGCCAGCGCCGCCGCGGCAATGGCGCTGTCGCCGAGATGACCGACCAGCATCAGGTCGGTGGTCATCATCGCCACCTGGCCGAGCTGGGTCAGCGCAATCGGCAGAGCAAGCTTGACCGTCGCGTTGATTTCGGCGCGCCAAAGCGATGCGCGCAAAGGTGCGCGCGCGGCGGCGGCGATGTGTTGAACCGGCATAGTCATGGCGGCGACCTTAGCACGCGATGTGGCGGGAGCATGACGGGTTCGATCAAAGGTGATGATCGGGTGGATCGCCGCTGTTGATGAATGCGTCTAGTTGCTGCTTGCGCTCAAAAGGAATTCGACATTGCCGTCACCGCCACTGATCGGTGATGGAATAACGCCATCGACGCGCCAGCCGAGCGATGCGACGACGGCCGCGATGTCGTCGCAGACGGCGGTGTGCACGGCGGCATCGCGGACGACGCCGCGTTTGACCAGCGCGCGGCCGGCTTCGAATTGCGGCTTGATCAGTGCGACGAGTTGCGCCGGCTTGTGCGTGAGGGCCAAAGCCGGCGGCAGCACCAGTTTGAGCGAGATGAAGCTGGTGTCGATGACGACGAGATCGGGCGGCGGAGTCAGTTGGTCAGGGGCGAGCGTGCGGATGTCGGTCTGCTCCAGCGACACCACCTCCGGCCGCGTGTGCACCGTCTCATGCAACTGGCCGCTGCCGACATCGACGGCATAGACCTTGGCGGCGCCGCGCTCGATCAGAACCTGGGTGAAGCCGCCGGTCGAGGCGCCGACATCGAGGCAGACGTGGCCTGTCGGGTCGATGCCGAAATGGTCGAGCGCCGCGGCGAGCTTGACGCCGCCGCGCGACACATAAGGATGCGCGGCGCTTGCTTCGATGTTGGCATCTGGCGCGATGGTCTCGGCGGCTTTGAGGACCTGTTTACCATCGGCAAACACTAGCCCGGCCTCGATCGCCGCTTGCGCCTTGGCGCGGCTGTCGAACAGCCCGCGCTCGACGAGCAGGCGATCGATGCGGAGGCGCGGTGGCGAATTATTCATTTATCGTCATGGCCGGGCTTGTCCCGGCCATCCACGTCTTGGACATTAAGAAATAAGCAAGTCGTGGATGCCCGGCATAAAGCCGGGCATGACGCCGAGTAGTTGGCGCGCCACTTCGAACTACGCCAACTTCACCGTCTCGGCCGCCGCGTCGCGACCGAGCGCTTCGAAGACCTTGAGCACAATGCCGCGCGCATCGAGGCCGGCGCTGGCATACATCGCCGCCGGCGTGTCCTGATCGATGAAGACGTCCGGCAGCACCATGCAGCGGACGCGCAAGCCGGTATCGAGCACGCCATTCTCGGCCAAGGATTGCAACACATACGCGCCGAAACCGCCGACCGAGCCTTCCTCGATGGTGACCAGCACTTCGTGGTTTCGTGCCAATTGCAAAACGAGGTCGGTATCGAGCGGCTTGGCGAAGCGCGCATCGGCAACCGTGGTCGACAGGCCGAGCGCCTTCAATTCGTCGGCGGCCTTCAGCGTTTCCGCAAGCCGCGTGCCGTAGGAAAGCAGCGCCACCTTGTGGCCTTCGCGGACAATGCGGCCCTTGCCGATCTCGAGCGGCTTGCCTTCATCGGGCATCGCAACGCCGGTGCCTTCGCCGCGCGGATAACGCAGCGCCGAAGGCCGGTCGTCAATCGCGACCTGCGTCGCCACCATATTGACCAGTTCGGCCTCGTCGGCGGCGGCCATCAGGACAAAGCCGGGCAGGCAGCCGAGATAGGCGACGTCGAAAGCGCCAGCATGGGTCGGGCCATCGGCGCCAACGAGCCCGGCGCGGTCGATGGCGAAACGCACCGGCAGCTTCTGGATGGCGACGTCATGCACGACCTGATCGTAGCCGCGTTGCAGGAAGGTCGAATAGATGGCGCAAAACGGCTTGAAGCCTTCGGTGGCAAGCCCCGCCGCGAAAGTCACGGCATGCTGTTCGGCAATGCCGACATCGAAAGTGCGCGTAGGAAATTCTTTTTCGAAGCCATCGAGCCCGGTGCCGGACGGCATCGCCGCAGTAATGGCGACGATCTTGTCGTCCTTGCGCGCTTCCTTGATCAGGCTGTCGCCGAAAACCTTGGTGTATTGCGGCGCGCCGCCTTTGGATTTCGCTTGTGCGCCGGTGGCGACATCGAACTTGACGACGCCGTGATATTTGTCGGCCGAGGTCTCCGCCGGGGCGTAGCCCTTGCCCTTTTGCGTGACGACATGGACCAGGATCGGCCCAATTTCGGCATCGCGCACATTGCGCAGGATCGGCATCAGGTGATCGAGATTGTGGCCGTCGATTGGCCCGCAATAATAGAAGCCCATCTCCTCGAATAGCGTGCCGCCCATGACATAGCCGCGCGCATGCTCGACGGCGCGGGTGATGGCGCGGTCCCATGATTTCGGCAGATGCTTGGTCAGTTGCTTGCCGACATCACGCAGCTTCAGATAGGTCGCGCCGGAGCCGAGGCGGGCGAGGTAGGCCGACATGGCGCCGACCGGCGGCGCGATCGACATGTCGTTGTCGTTGAGAATGACGATGAGGCGTTCGTTGCGGGCGCCGGCATTGTTCATCGCCTCATAGGCCATGCCGGCCGACATCGCGCCGTCGCCGATCACGGCGACGACATGGTTCTTGCCGCCGTTGAGGTCGCGCGCCACCGCCATGCCGAGGCCGGCGGAAATCGAGGTCGAGGAATGCGCCGCGCCGAACGGGTCGTATTCGCTCTCGGCGCGCTTGGTGAAGCCGGACAGCCCGCCACCCTGGCGCAGCGTCCGGATGCGGTCGCGGCGGCCGGTGAGGATCTTGTGCGGATAGGCCTGGTGGCCGACGTCCCATATGAGCCGGTCGGCCGGCGTCTCGAACACCGCGTGCAGCGCCACCGTCAGTTCGACGACACCCAAGCCCGCGCCGAGGTGGCCACCCGTTTTTGCCACGGCATCGATCATTTCGTGGCGCAATTCATCGGCGAGCTGCTTGAGCTGCTCAGCAGAGAAATTCCGCAGGTCGGCCGGAATGGTGACGCGGTCGAGCAGCGGGGTCTTGGTCGCCTCGGACAAAATGGAACTCCGGTCGTCAATTTTGGCCGGATAGCTTCAATCCGGGCACCTGAGGCTTACACCTTTGCCAGATGTCCGGCAATTCGCCGGCTACCGGCTCTGTCCTCAATCGACGTCGAGCGGCGTGGTTCCGGAGGGCTTGCCGGAGGCGTCGAGGGTGATCTTTTCCACCCGCGCCTCGGCCTGCTTGAGCAGTTCTTCGCAGCGCTTCTTCAGCGCCTCGCCGCGCTCGTAAATCGCCACCGATTCCTCGAGCGGCACCTTGCCTTCCTCCAGTCGCTTGACGATCGTTTCCAGCTCGGCAATCGCCGTCTCGAAGGTCAGCTTCTTGATATCGGCGTTGCTGGTGTCGGCCATGGTCTTACCGTTCGGGGCGTTTCGAGGGGCTGTAGCCTCTCTGGGATGGCGAAGTTAGGCCGATCCGTCAACCGCGGCGACGGGCTCTCCACCAGCGCCAGCCCAGAAATCCGAGGACCAGGCCGCGCGGCAATAGCCGGGGCAGCAACGTGGCGACGCGGTTCGCCCCGCCGGGGACGACGATACGGTGGCCGGCCATGAAGCCCTCATAGCCTTCGCGCGCCACCCGCCCGGCCGAGCGCGATAGCGCCTGCGGGAAATAATCGTCCGGCATGCCGGCGCGGTTGTTGAATTCGGTCGGCACCGGGCCAGGGCAGAGCGCGCAGACCTTGACGCCCTCGGCCTTCAACTCTTCGTGCAGCGCTTCGGTCAGTGACACCACGTAGACCTTGCTGGCGTGATAGACGGCCATGCCGGGGCCGGGCATGAAGCCGGCGATCGAGGCGACGTTGAGAATGCCGCCTTTGTGCCGCGTGATGCCGGGAATGAAGCGCAAGGTCAGGTCGGTCAGCGCGCGGTTGTTGAGATCGACAATGGCGAGCTGTTTGGCCGGATCGAGTTGCGCCACATCGCCGAGGAGGCCGAAGCCGGCATTGTTGACCAGGATCGATACGTCCAGCCCGGCATGCTGCAAGGCGGCGGCCAGATTGGCCACGCCTTCAGGCTGGCCGAGATCCGCGGCAATGACGCGCGGCCTGGCGTGACCTCTCGCGGCGATGGCGTCGGCCAGGGTATTCAGCTCCGGCTCCCGCCGCGCGGTAAGCACCAGCGTGTGGCCGTGACTGGCGAATTCATACGCCAGCGCGGCGCCGATCCCGGCGGAAGCTCCGGTGATCAGGCAGACGGGTTGCGGGGTGGAACCTGGGGGCGACATGTAATAATGAATGCGCGACCGGGCGGCATATTGCAATGACGAGGACATAAAGCGTGGCGGCTCTTCAGGATAAAATTGTTCTGATTACAGGTGCCGGTGGCGCCATTGGCGGCGCCATCGCCGCGGCGGTCAGGGCGCAAGGCGGCACCGTCATCGCCAGCGATTTGAAGGCCGGCAACGGCATCGACGAGGCGCTCGACGTCACCTCGGAACAGGACTGGCAACGTCTGACCGCAAGCATCGCCGCGATGCATGGCCGCCTCGATGGCCTGGTCAACGCCGCCGGCATCGCCGTGGTCGGCAGTATCGAGAAAACCGATTTCGCCACCTGGCGGCGCGTTATGTCGGTCAATCTCGACGGCACCTTTCTCGGCTGCAAATACGCTTTTCCGCTGCTGCGCAAGAAGGGCGGCTCGATCGTCAATCTGTCGTCGGTGCTCGGCCTGGTCGGTTCGTCGAACCTCACCGCCTACACGGCGTCAAAGGGCGGCGTGTCGCTTCTGAGCAAGTCGGTCGCGCTCAATGGCGCGCGCTACAAACCCGCGGTGCGCTGCAATGCCGTGTGCCCGGCCTTCATTGCCGGCGCCATGGTCGATGACATCGCCGCCGGCGGGGGAAAACGCGATCCGCAAGCGGTGCACCAAAAGCTCGCCAGCGACATTCCGCTGGGCCGGCTCGGCGCGCCGGACGAAGTTGCTTCGCTCTGCGCTTATCTGTTGTCGGATGCGGCGTCGTTCATCACCGGCGCCGATCTGCCGATCGATGGCGGACTGACGGCGAGGTAGCCATTGCGCGTGCGGCATACGCACTTCTTCACCTCTCCCTATGGGAGAGGTGAAGAAAGAAACTACCCCCGCATCAGCGCCGTGACATGCGCGGCGGCCGAGCGCGCCAGGCCTTGCAGATCGTAGCCGCCTTCGAGGATCGAGACGATGCGGCCTTGGGCGCTATCATTGGCGACGTCCATCAGCCGCTGCGTCACCCAGGTGTAATCGGCTTCGACCAGATTGAGATTGGCGAGCGGATCGCGCGTATGCGCGTCGAAGCCGGCCGAGATGATGAGAATGTCCGGGTGGAAGTCGCGCAAGCGCGGCAGGATCACCGTCTCGAAAGCATCGCGGAACTGAACACCGCCGTTGCCGGCGCGCAAAGGTGCGTTGACGATGGTGTCGTGTTCGCCGCGCTCGCCGATCGCGCCGGTGCCGGGATAAAGCGGCATCTCGTGCGTCGATGAATAAAGCACGGTCTTGTCGAACCAGAAAATGTCCTGCGAGCCGTTGCCATGATGCACGTCGAAATCGACAATGGCTGCGCGTTCGGCGCCATACCGCTTCTGTGCGTAGCGCGCCGCGATCGCCGCGTTGTTGAAAAAGCAGAAGCCCATCGGCTTGGCGGTTTCGGCATGATGGCCGGGCGGCCGGGTGGCGACAAAAGCGTTCGACGCCTTCTGATTCATCACCTCGTCGACGGCGAGGCAGGCGCCGCCGGCGCCACGCAACGCCGCCTCGAAACTGCCGGGGGACATCGAGGTGTCGGCATCGATCCGCACCATGCCTTCGGACGGCGAGGCGTTGCGGATCTCCTGAAAATATTCGAGCGGATGCACCAAAGTGATCAACTCTTCGGTCGCCATCGGCGCCTGTTCGCGCGCCAGCATGTGGAAACGTTCGTCCTCCAGCGCCTGCTCGACCGCGCGCATGCGGTCCGGCCGTTCCGGATGGCCCGGCGGGGTGACGTGGTCGATGCAGGCGGGATGCGAGATCAGGAGTGTGGACATAGGCTACACTTAATCTCTTGCGCGTTGGCGCGAAAGGGGGTCGTTCAGCCCCATTGGTTTTGGCCTTTGGGACTATAGATCGTCCTGGCCTAGGCCAGTCTGTTTGGCGATGCGGCCAGCATGCGCGGGCCGATCTCGTCACTGTCGTGAAATGCAAAAACAAAATCGGGCGATCCGGCACGCTGCAAAGTGCGGTGCGAGCCGCTCTGCCGTTTCACTGTCCAACCCATCCGCAACAACGCCGCGAGCACACGCTGCGCCTTGGCGGAAGGCCAGCGGTTCATGCGATCTGAAACAGACCCGCGAGTTCGCAGGGCAGGGCTTCGCCTTGCTCGACGCGCTCGGCAATGGCGTGCAGCGCCAGCGACGTCGCTTTTGAACGCGCTTCAACGGCGGTCGCGCCATAGGTCATAGCGCCCGGCAGGGCGGGCACTTCGGCGAGCCAGCGGCCGTCTTCTTCCAGTTCGGTTTCAATGCAAAGCATGTTCGCAAGATAAGGCGGCCGAGCCCGCGAAACAAGCTACTTCAGCGCCTTCAAATTCACGCCCGGCGGCGGCGGGATGTTGTCGGGCACGAAGAAATCGACCTGTAAAGGCTGGCTGGGATTGACCCGGTATTGGTCGAAATCGGTGATGCCCTCGCTTGCCAAAAACGTGTCGTCGATGATGAAGTTCCCGGTAAAGGTCTTCGGCTTCTGGAAAATGCGCCAGGCGGCTTCAGCGAGAATGTCCGGCGTGCGCGACATGTTCATCAGTGCGTCGCCGCCGAGCAGATTGCGCACCGCGGCGGTGGCGATGGTGGTGCGCGGCCATAGCGCATTGACCGCGATCTTGCCGCGCTGCTCGCCGGCCAGGCCCAGTACGACGAGGCTCATGCCGAACTTGGCCATCGCATAGGCGGTCGCCGGCGCGAACCATTTTTCCTGCATGTCGAGCGGCGGCGACAGCATCAATATGTGCGGGTTGGCCGACTTCAGCAGATGCGGCAGCGCATATTTCGACACCATGAAGGTGCCTCGCGCGTTGACGCCATTCATGAGGTCATAGCGTTTCATGTCGGTCGCAGCGACCTGCGTGAGCTGAATAGCACTCGCATTATTGACGACGATATCAAGTCCACCGAAATGCGCGGCCGTCTTGTCCAGCGCTTCCTTGACCGAGGCTTCATCGCGCACGTCGACGGCGAGCGCCAAGGCCTTGCCGCCGGCCTTCTCGATCTCGGCGGCGGCGGTGTGAATGGTGCCTTCGAGTTTCGGATGCGGATCGACGGTCTTTGCCGCGATGGCGACATTGGCGCCGTCGCGCGCCGCTTTCAATGCAATGGCCAGCCCGATGCCGCGCGAACCGCCGGTGATGAACAGGGTCTTGCCCTTGAGCGACATGGCTATCGTCCTCCCGACTCTTGCCGTCCGGTACTTGCCGTTTCTGCTGACCGTTTAACACATCCGCCGCCTTTGACCTATCGCAACGAGCGGCGCCGCGCGGCGGGCTTGAATGTTCGGACACCAATTGGGGATCAACCATGTCCGTCGCATTGCCCGAAGACGAGATGCTGACCATATTGAAGAAGCTGGCGGCTGCGCACGGTCTCATCCTGCGCGATAGCGCAGATAACGAGGTTGCGGGCGAGGCTGAGAAGATCGGCGCCAAATGGTGGTTCGGCGGCCGCAAGGTAGCGTACCGCATGGCATGCCGGCTGGCCGGGGCCGACCATACCGTGCATTTCCGCGAGGTCGTGGCCGAGCGAAGCTGGGGTATTCCGCCGCCGACACTGACAGTCGAGACGACGACAACCAGCGGCTGGAAAAGGTCGGGCGAGCGCAAGGACATTTCGCTCGGAGGGCAGGGCGGCGCGGTCGATTATGCCGGCTTCCGCGATGCGGCCGAACAGGCAGTCAAGGCCGCCGGCTGGACCTTCCATCTCGAAGGCGGGCGGTTTCCTTGATCCGCGCCAGCGCCATGGCTTCAGCGGCCAACGGCGCGCTCGGCTTCCTGCACGCACCGGGCGACTTCCTGGCGTAACCCGCCTATGCAGCGGCGCGCCGGTGCGAGCGCGGCGTTGACCTGTGCGTCCGGCGGGCCCTTTGAAAGCGCCTGTTCGATCTGGTAGCGCGCTTCCAGCCGCGTTCGCCAGAACCGCGCGATGACGCTGCTACGCTCTTCACCACTGCGTTTCTGGGCGCCGGCAACCGGCACCATCTGTTGCACGAGCAGATGATAGGCGCTGCCTTGCGATGCGATATCGAACGATTCGATGGAATCGTGCTGGCCGCGCAGACCCTTATATCGGGTGTAAAGGCTTTCATGGAACGGCGGCAGGACAATGAGGTCGCGCGTGTTGATCAAGGCCAGCCGGTAGGCGCTGAGAGCTGTAGCCAGCCATGCGGCGGGGAAAACACCGGCGACGACGCCGGTGCCCGAGATATTGATCTGATCCCACAGTTGCTTGTCGCTACGGTTGGCGCGCTCTTCGATGGCGGATTGCTGGCCGAACCAGTCGTTGCGCGCCTTGATGGCGGCGTTGTAGGTCGCGCGCAGTTGCAGCGCGTCGTAATAGGCCGGCGTTACGCTTTCCACAGCGTCCGGATAGCGGCGGATAGCGCCATTGAAGCACAGCCGCTCGGCGTCGCTCTTGATCGAAAGCTGGCGGCGCAGGAAGGCGAGCGTATGCTCGAAGTCGAGCGCGACGACCTTGCCGAGCGCTTCTGCGCTGCGCGGCAGCGGGCAGCGGTCGCTCATGTCGGCCGACTCCGCGACCGGCGGTTCGGGCGGCGGGCAGTCGCCGGGCGGGGCTTGCGCAATAGCCGCGTCGAGGCCGGCCAGCAGCGGCGCGATCGGCGCTTGACCGGGCAACGGCATATCTACCGCCGTTTCACCCAAGCTCACCATGTAATAGCACTTTGCGATCCAGGTGCTGCGATAATGCGCGGTGCCGAAACCGTCGGTCGAGCGCTGCACAAAGGCGCAGGCATAGCCCGGCAGTCTGGTGCGCACGGTGCCTTGCGGGCTAGGCGCTTTGAAAATGTCTTCGCAATGTTTCGCGGCCATGGCGGGCGAGGGATCGCGGCTGACCTGCACGACGAGATTATAGGCAGGTCCGCCGGCTTTGGCGCTTTTGCGCGCGGCGTGGGAATAGTGCAGGTAGAACAGCGTTTTCTTTTCATACGCATGTTCCGTAAATGAATAAATTTGCGCCGGTTGATAGACGAGAAAATGGCGCGCCTCGTCGGACAGGGACTGCGCCGCGCCGGAAGAGGCGCTAATTAGCGCCGCAATTAACCCGCCGATCAGGCCTCCGTTGATATTTCCGAGCATGCAGAAAACTAGCGCAGCGCCGCGTTACGGCATTTGACGCAGGTCAAGCCTTGACGCCGGTCAGGCCAACGCCGCTTCGGCGTCGGTGATGCTTTGCGCGCCTTCGGTGACGCTGCGCTCCAGCCCCGAGGCCTGCACCGCGATATTCTCGGCAAAGAAGCGTGCCAGCGCCACGCGCGACGGCGCATCGCCGCTGTCGCGCAAGGCGGCGAGCGCCTGATCGGCCAGCATGCAGCCGCCGGCGGCATTGCCGAACAGCCTTAGGTAAGGCGTTGCGCCGGCCAGTGTCGTATCGGAGGTTTTTTGCGATAACAGCCATTGCGTGACGCGCTCCAGGCTGTCGACCGCTTCGTTTAATCGCGCCGCCGTCTCGCCGAAGGCCGGCGCGTTGCTGGCCTGCACCGCTTTCACGGTCTCGCGCAGCTCGTTGAGATATAGCCGCACCGTGTTGCCGCCCTCGAGCGGGATTTTGCGCGTCACCAGATCGATCGCCTGAATGCCATTGGTGCCTTCATAGATCGCGGCGATGCGGGCGTCGCGGTAGTGCTGCGCGGCGCCGGTCTCCTCGATGAAGCCCATGCCGCCATGCACCTGCACGCCGAGCGAGGCGACCTCGATGCCGATATCGGTCGAGAACGCCTTGGCCACGGGCGTGAGCAGCGAGGCGCGCGCATTGGCAGTCAAGCGCGCTGCCTCGGTCTGGCTGCGGATCGAGCGGTCGAGTTGCACGCCGGTGGCGTAACAGATCGCGCGCGCGGCGCCGGTCATCGCCCGCATCGTCAGCAGCATGCGCTTGACGTCCGGGTAATCGATGATTGTTCGGCCCATTTGCTTGCGGTCGCGCGCATAGCTCATGGCCTGTTGCAGCGCGCGCTCGGCAATCGCCACGCCTTGCAGGCCGACGGCGAGACGGGCGCGGTTCATCATGGTGAACATGCACAGCATGCCCTTGTGTTCTTCGCCGATGAGGAAGCCGGTGGCGCCGCCTTTGTCGCCATAGACCATGGTGCAGGTCGGCGAGGCGTGAATGCCCATCTTGTGTTCGACCGAATGCGCGCGCACATCGTTGCGCGTGCCGTCTTCGAGAAACTTCGGCACCAGGAACAGCGAGATGCCCTTGGTGCCGGCCGGCGCATCCGGCAGCCGCGCGAGAACGAAGTGAATGATGTTGTCGGTGAGGTCGTGCTCGCCATAGGTGATGAAGATCTTCGAGCCGGTAATGCGGTAGCTGCCGTCGCCTGCACGTTCCGCCTTGGTGCGCAGCGCACCGACATCGGAGCCGGCCTGCGGCTCGGTGAGCTGCATCGTGCCCATCCAGACGCCGCTGATCAGCTTCTCGAGATATTTCTGCTTGAGGCCGTCGGAGCCGTAGGCATGCAGCGCATCGACCGCGGCCATGGTCAGCACCGGGCCGATGCCGAAGGCCATCGACGCCGCGTTCCACATCTCGACGCAGCCGGCGTTCACGGCATGCGGCAGTTCCTGGCCGCCGAAATCGGCCGGCGAGGCAAGCCCGTTCCAGCCGGCGGCGGCCCAGGCGGTGTAGGCGTCTTTCCAGCCGGGCGGGGTGGTGACCTCGCCATCCTTGAATGGCGTACCGAATGTGTCGCCGATGCGGTTGAGCGGCGCGATGACGTCGGTGGCGAATTTGCCGGCTTCCTCCAGCACCGAATCGATCGTGTCTTCGTCGAGGTCGCCGTAAATGCCGTCGGCGATCGCCGACCGCATCCCGGCGGCGTGTTTGAGGGCAAAAGCGATATCGGCAACCGGGGCGCGGTATGTCATGGGCGGCAATCTAGCCGGGCCGGCAAACTGGCGAAAGGCCTCAAAATCAGCAGGTTAAACCCGGTGATCTGGCGGTTGATCGGGCGGGGCCCCGCCGCTATGGTCCGCCCGACCGCGGCCGGCATTGCTTCGCCGCGGTCATTTTCGTCGCAAGTTGGGGCGTAGCCAAGCGGTAAGGCAGCGGATTTTGATTCCGCCATTCGGAGGTTCGATCCCTCCCGCCCCAGCCAGCGTTTTCAATGACTTAGGCGATTTTTCGAAATCGTTAGCCTCTGTATAGCCTCTCCGTTTTAGGCCTTGGCCCGCGTCTCGCCAGTATTTTTCGGGGGAAGAACTCGCAATACTCCTCTTCGTTGAACCACGCGCACTTGATGTCGAAAAGGTGGATGCCGGCCAGGTGCGATAGCGCGAGCGCGTATATCGTCAACTGCGCGATGGGGCGGTTGGTACGGGCGTCAGGCTTGTAATCGAGTATGTGCACTGCGCCATTACGTACCTGTAAAAAATCAATGTGCCCGGTAATCGGTTGCGACCGTGATTCGGATGCGCTCAGCCTTATCCGATGACGTTTTTCAATTTTCGCGATGTCTTCAGGCGTTAGCCAAATCGGCACCTCAACCGCAATGGTCACGGAATCATTTGCCAACATAAAGCGTTGAAGTGTTTCGTGGCGCAGACGGTTGTCGCCGACGGTTGGTAATACCAGCGCGGCCGTTCTGGTGGCGAAATTCTCTTTGCGGCTGACAATCAGACGGGATGAATCAATAAAGTCGTTGGCTAATTGCGAAGCACGAGAACTGTCGCGGAAGAGTTCGTGCGGGCAATCCCGAGGCACACTTTCTAGGTAATCAACTAATGGCGAAAATTGCTGATGCTCTTTGTCGTTGCGTAATAGTCCGAGCTTCGGTCGGTGATATGAAAAATGATAAACTTGTTTGTGATAAAGCTTGACGGTGCGGATCGTCTGCTGCGCGATGAATTTTCGTTTGCCCTGCGTCCGTAAGCGCCGATAAGTTGTCACCTCCGCGTGCTCGTTAATCCACGACGATAGTGTGGACGTTGCGATGCGGCGACCATGACGGGATTTCAACTTGGCCGCTGTTTGCGCCAGCGAAAACCCAAGATTGTAGAACGTCACCCCGTCTAAAATGATCCGCAACGGATAGGTCTTATTGCGAAGTTCGACCGGCGCCGGCGTGAAAACACGTTTGCAGTGCTGACATTGCCAGAGTTGTACGAGTTCCAGCTTCTTGCGGCGTGTGCCTTTGCGAACCAGCCGGCGCGCACTGCAATGCGGGCAGCGACCAGGGCGCTTGGCGGTGTGTTCGGCCCGGTGTGGGCGCGGAGGCGTCTTGTGAACCATGCCGGTCGGCATCTGCGCAAGGTGGATCGGTGGCCCCGAGATCGGCGGGACAAAGCGCTCCAGTATGTCACGGATTCTGGAGGGTGATGAGGGGTTGGAAAGACCGTTGATATGGGGCTGATCTGGACGCACTGCATGTCACGGATATTGTAGGTTTGGCTGCTCTGGGTTTGTGGGGTGGAGGGGGTAATTGGATTGGGTTCTCAACAGTAGCCATCGGTCAAACGGGGTGAACTGCGAGGGGTGTTTGCGTGGCAATAAATGCAATTATGATGCGGGTGTTGCGGCGGATCTGGCAGTAATGGGCAAAGGCACCAAACCGGTAACGGAATCAGAGGACAAGGCGGTTCAAGCGTTGCTGGATCGGCATCACTGTCCAGTGCCGTGGCACGCGGTCCGTGCCCATATGCTCGGGGCAATCGCCTCGCCGGTCGCCGGGGTCTCGCCGATAACGGTGGTAAAAGGCCTATGGGGCGGAACGCTACCGGCATTCGCCAAGCCGGAAGACGCCGTCGAATTCATGAACCTCCTGGCCATGGGGCTTTGGAACCGTTTGACCAAGCACCAACAGCGTAACGCGCCGTTCCGGCTGACACC
>CAMBQQ010000073.1 GCA_945870035.1 Rhizobium sp. Q54
CTGCATCGTTACGTGCTGCTTTACAACCAGCAGCTTCCGCAATCAGCCTTGGGCAGCAAGACACCCTTGCAGGCCATGAAGGACTGGCATAGCCTGAAACCGGAGTTGTTCAGAAAACAGCCATATCACCTACCGGGATGTGACATATAACCCCTCACCCGGCACGCTTGCGTGCCGACCTCTCCCTATGGGAGAGGTGAAGGAAGGTCCATGTCTCCCTCCCGCGCCACATTGTTCGGCTTCGCCGCGATCCTGATGTGGTCGCTGCTGGCGCTGCTCACGGTCGCGTCCGGCCAGGTGCCGCCGTTCCAGCTCGCGGCGATGACCTTCGCGGTCGGCGGTGCGATCGGCGCCGTCTGGGTGTCGCGGTCGGGCACATGGCGCGCGTTGCGCCAGCCCCCACAAGTCTGGCTGCTCGGCGTCAGCGGCCTGTTCGGCTATCACGCGCTGTATTTCATCGCGCTTCGGCTGGCGCCGCCGGCCGAAGCCGGGCTGTTGAATTATTTCTGGCCGCTGCTGATTGTGCTGTTCTCCGGCCTGCTGCCGGGCGAACATCTGCGTTGGCATTCGATTGCCGGCGCGCTGTTTGGCCTGGCCGGCACGGTCATTCTGTTTCTCGGCAAGGGCATTGCGCCGGCGCTGGATTATGTCGCCGGTTACAGCGCGGCGATTTGCGGCGCGTTTCTCTGGGCCGGATATTCGGTGCTGTCGCGCCGCTTTGTCGGGGTGCCGACCGCGGCGGTTGCCGGCTTCTGTCTGGCCACGGCACTGCTGGCGGCTTTGTGCCATGTCGCCTTCGAGACGACCGTATGGCCGCGCACGACGGGAGAGTGGCTCGCGGTCGCCGCGCTCGGCATCGGGCCGGTCGGCGCGGCGTTTTATGTCTGGGACATCGGCGTCAAGCGCGGCGATATCCGCCTGCTCGGCGTTGGGTCCTACGCGGCGCCGATCTTGTCGACGTTCTTTCTGGTGCTGGCCGGTTTCGCCGAAGCCAGCGTCACGTTGTGGTTCGCGGCTTTGCTGATTGCCGGCGGCGGATTGTTGGCGGCGAAGGATTTATTGCGAAAGAAAAGCTAGGGCGTCCACCCCGCCGGCGCCAACTCGAATCCCTCGAAGCTAAAGCCCGGCGCCACCGTGCAACCGACGAGAGTCCAGTCGCCGGTCGATTGCGCCGCTTGCCAAGCGCGCGCCGGCACGGTGACTTGCGGAATCTCATCGGCGTGAATGTCGGCACCGAGCCGCACGATCTGCTCCTTGCTGCCGTCGACGATCTTGAGTTCAAGCGGCGCGCCGGCATGATAGTGCCAGATCTCGACGGCATCGACGCGATGCCAGTGCGAGCGTTCGCCACGCGCCAGCAGAAACAGAATCGCCGTCGACGCGGCGCGGCCGTTGACCGTGTGCGTGTCGCGGAATGTCTCGCGGTAATGTCCGCCCTCGGGGTGCGGCTTGAGGCCGAGTTTGGCGATGATGTCTTGCGCGGTCGGCATCAAAATTTGTTCTTCCGCTCGCGCAATTCCGCGAACACCTCGTTCGCCGGTTTGCCCGCCATGCCGAGCGCCGCCGCCAATGAAGCCTCGCCGGCGCGCAAAAACGGATTGGTCTTCTTCTCTTCGCCGATCGTGGTCGGAATGGTCGGCTCGCCGGCCGCGAGTTGCTTGGCCGCCTGCTCGGCGCGCGCCAGCAAATCCTTGTTGCCCTTGTCGACCGACAGCGCGAACTTGATATTGGCGGCGGTGTATTCATGGCCGCAGAAAATTTTCGTTTCATCGGGCAGGTCGCGCATCTTCAGCATCGACGCCCACATCTGGTCCATGGTGCCCTCGATGACGCGGCCGCAACCGACCGAGAACAACGTGTCGGCGGCAAAAACGATATTGTCGGCGTGAAACCAGTAGACGATATGGCCGAGCGTGTGGCCCGGCGTCTCGATCACATTGCCGGTGAGCGAGCCCACCTTGACCTTGTCGCCCTCGCGCACGGTCTCGTCGACGCCGGGGATGGTCTTGGCTTCCGCCGCCGGCGCGACGACGCGGCACTTGTATTTGTTCTTGAGCGCCATGATGCCATCGGTGTGGTCGGCGTGATGATGCGTGACCAGAATGTCGGTCAGCTTCCAGCCCGTGGCCTCGAGCGCGACTTCGATCGGCGCGGCCTCCGGCGCATCGATGGCGGCGGTGGCGCCGGTTTTCGGGTCATGCAGCAGCACGCCGAAATTGTCGGACCGGCACATGAACAGGCGGGTTTGCGCGGACATGGAAGTCTCCTTAAACAACGATATTAACCTGATATCGAAAATGTGTCGCATATCGGCGGCGCGCAAGACCAGCGTTTATTGACCAGCAAGTTGTGCTAGTTTGCCGCCATGTCCATCGATGTCGTCGATCTGCGCAATTTTTATGGCCAGCCGCTCGGCGTGGTGGCGCGCCGCTTCGTCAGCCGCGGCGTGCGTTCGCTGTGGCGCGATGCCGCCGGCCAACGCGTGCTTGGCATCGGCTATACGACGCCCTATCTCGGATTGTTCCGCGAGGAGGCCGAGCGCTGCCTGGCCTTCATGCCGGCCGGGCAGGGCGTGTTGAAATGGCCGACCGCGCGCCCGGCGCTGTCGGCTCTGGTCGATGAGAACGAATTGCCGCTGACTGACGGCGCGGTCGATCGCGTGCTTCTGGTGCATGCCCTGGAAATGACCAACGATCCGGCGGCGCTGCTGCGCGAAGTCTGGCGCGTGCTGGCGCCCGGCGGCCGGTTGTTGGCGGTGGTGCCGAACCGGCGCGGCGTCTGGGCGCGCCTCGACACCACGCCGTTCGGCCATGGCCGGCCTTATTCACGCTCGCAGATCAACCAGCTGCTGCGCGAAACCTGGTTCACGCCGAGCGAATGGAGCGAGGCCTTGTATGTGCCGCCGGTGCCGCGGCGCTGGTTCCTGCGCTCGGCGGCGGCATGGGAGCGCACGGGTGCTACTCTGTCGGCGCCGTTTGCCGGCGTGCATCTGGTCGATGCCACCAAGCAGGTCTATCGCGCGATTCCGGCACAGCGCCGCAAGAAACGGATGCTGGTGCCGGCGCTCGAGCCGGTGCTGGCGCCGTCGGCGAGGACGTAAGGTCGAACAACGGATTGCGGATTCAAATTATCCGCTCATCCCCGCGAAAGCGGGGATTTAGCTTTTGCTTTGCTAACTCGCCCTGGATTCCCGCCTGCGCGGGAATGAGCCGAGTATCGGACCGGCGCAATTACTCCGGCTGCCCCGACGGCTCGTCGCCACCACCAGCCGGCGCAGCGCCGGCTTCGGCATTGCCGTTCGTGTTGCCGTTGAAATCCGGGCGGAAGCCGCCGCTGCGGTGACGCCTGCGGCGGCGGCCGAAGCGATCCGGGCGATCGCCCTGGTCGTGGCCGCTCTGTCCGTTGGCTTCGCCTTCGGCGACAACCGGCTGTGGCTGGCCGCCGGTGATGAAGGCCGGCAGGCCGGTCACTTCCGGCGCGGCATTGTTGTCGGCCTGGCGCGGCTGCGGATTCTGATGCGGTCGCGGCTGGTGCTGCTGATGCTGCGGGTTTCTGTGCTGCGGCTGATCGCGCGGCGGAAACGGCTGCGCGTCGCGCGGCAGATAAGGCTGCGCCTGCGGTTGCGGCGGCTGCGGCGCGTTGCCTTGGTCGCCTTGCGCGGCGAAGGGTTGGTTGTCGTCGTCGCCGTCATCGTAGTTGTCGTCGGCGGCGCCGGTCGGTGCGCCCGGCGTCGGCGCCGGATTGTTGTAATAGGGGTTCTGCTGGCGGAACTGTTCCTGCGCCGTGGCGATCAGCCGGAAATAATGTTCGGCGTGCTGGAAGTAATTTTCCGCCGCCACCGGGTCGCTGGAACTTTGCGAGTCGCGCGCGAGCTGCATGTACTTCTCGGCGATGTGCGAGGCGGTGCCGCGAATTTTCACGTCGGGGCCGTTCGACTCATAAACCCGGGTCAGGGGGTTCTGGCTCTTGCGGTGATTGTTGTTGTTATTGCCGCCACCGCCACCGCCACCGCCACCGCCGCCACCGCTGCGACCACGCATACGCTTCTGACCGTTTCTCATGATTTCCCTGTTCGCCAACTTTTGCTTCGCTTTTCCGCGGACAAGCTTCTTTTGACCTGCCGCCGTTGCTCACTCGACCGGGAAGACACGTCCCGTGACGTTCTTAAAGCCGCACTCAAACGGGTGTCCATGCGCGGCGAACCTTGAAAGGTTACCCGCGCCGATGTCGTGAATTTATGCGCCCGCTATCAGCGATGATTACAGCAACCCCAATGCCGTTCCTGGCGATTTCGCGCACCGCTGGCGTTTGACCGGTCCTTGAGCGTTCAACCGGGTCTTGGCCATTTGGCTCATATTAACGGCGTGTCGTTATCTGCCACTGCATCGACTTTGCGGCGCTGCCTCGCAGAGCATCGTGCTCCGGGGTTCGTGGCTGTGCATCCGTCACGGGTCGATTCCGTTACTGGCAAGCTAGTCGGTTTGGGGCTCTATTCCAAGCGGTTTTTTGCCGGCCGGTAAGCCCTGCATTTTAGGCAGGCGGCCTTGCGTTTAGAACATGACTGGAATTTTAAGGCCGTAAAGTGGCGCTCAGCACACGCGGAACACCGGCCAGGTCGGCGCGCGGGGCACCGACAGTCATGCCGGACTTGGTAAACAGATCGCGCACCGCGTCTTCCTGGCCGATGCCCAGTTCGACCATGAGCCGGCCGCCGGGGGCGAGCAGCGACGCGGCCCGCGCCGCGATGGCGCGATAGGCGTCTAACCCGTCTTTGCCGCCATCGAGCGCCAGCGCCGGATCGTGCTCGCGTACCTCAGGCTCCAGCGTGGCGATGTCGTCATGCGCGATATAGGGCGGATTGGACACGATCAGGTCGAACGGCCCGGTGACGCCGTCGGCGATGTCGCAGACGATGAAACTGCATCGCGCGGCAAGGCCCAGCCGTTCGGCATTGCCGCGCGCCACATCGATGGCGGCCTTGCTGATATCGGTGGCGACGCCCGTGGCGTTTTCCAGTTCGGTCAGCAGCGCCAGCATGATCGCGCCCGAGCCGGTGCCGATATCGAGCAGGCGCAATTTCTCGAGCCGCAAATTCTTCAAGCCTTTGCCGCCGCGCACGACGAAGTCGAGCGCCGCCTCGACCAATGTTTCGGTATCCGGCCGCGGCACCAGCACATCGCCGGTGACATCGAGCGGCAGGCTCCAGAATTCCTTGCGGCCGAGAATACGCGACACCGGTTCGCGCTTCAGCCGCCGCGCGGCCAGCGCTGAAATTGCCGATACCTCACGCGAATCGAGCAGCCTATCGGCTTGCGAAAACAATTGCGTGCGGTCGAGCCGCAAGGCATGGCCGAGCAGCAGGCGGGCATCGGCTTCCGGTTCTTCGATGCCGGCGAGCTTGAACGCCTGCACCATCAGCCGCTGCGCTTCGGCGATAGATGACTCGGCTTTCAGGCCGGGGATGATTCTCAAGTGGCGCCTTCGGCCGCAAGCAGTTCGGCCTGATGCTCGGTCACCAGCGCGTCAATCAATTCATCGACGTCGCCTTCCATCACCGCCGGCAATTTGTACAGAGTCAGATTGATGCGGTGGTCGGTGACGCGGCCTTGCGGATAATTATAGGTGCGGATGCGCTCGGAGCGGTCGCCGGAGCCGATCTGGCCCTTGCGGTCGGCGGCGCGCTCGGCGTCGAGCTTCTGGCGCTGCGTGTCGTACAGCTTGGTGCGCAGATAGGCGAGCGCCTTGGCCTTGTTCTTGTGCTGCGAACGCTCCTCCTGCACGAAAACAATAGTCCCTGTCGGAATATGCGTGATGCGGATCGCCGACTCGGTCTTGTTGACGTGCTGGCCGCCGGCGCCCTGTGCGCGCATCGTATCGATCTTTAGGTCATCGTCCCGAATCTGGATGTCGACATCCTCGACTTCCGGCAGCACCGCAACGGTTGCCGCCGAGGTGTGGATGCGGCCTTGTGTTTCGGTGTCCGGGACACGCTGCACGCGGTGCACGCCGGACTCGAATTTCAGTTTGGCGAAGACGCCGCGGCCATGCACTTCGGCGATCACTTCCTTGAGCCCGCCTTTGGCGCCTTCGCTCATGGTGATGACTTCGGTCTTCCAGCCCTGCTTGGCGGCGTAGCGCTCGTACATGCGGAACAGGTCGCCGGCGAACAAGGCCGCCTCGTCGCCGCCGGTGCCGGCGCGGATTTCGAGAATGGCGTCGTGGTCGTCCATCGCGTCTTTGGGAATGAGTGCGAGACGGATCTTCTTTTCCAGCGTCTCGTGCTGCGCGGCGAGAGACTCTTTCTCGGCCTCCGCCATTTTGCGCATCTCGGCGTCGGTCGACGGATCGGCCATCATCGCGTCGAGATCGGCGATCTCCGCGCCGGTGGCGCGATAGGTCTTGATCGCCTCGATCACCGGCCCGAGGTCGGAAAATTCGCGCGACAGTTTGACGTAAGCCTCGGTGCCGAGCCCACTGCCGAGTTCGCGTTCGACCATGGCGTGTCGGTTGAGCAGGGCGTCGAGCCGGTGTTGCGGTAGTGAGATCAAAGCGCAAGTTCCTTCAAAGCGGCAGCCCCTCGGCGATCGCGAAATCTTCAAGTGTCTGGCGGATCGAAATGCTGCCGATCGGCTTGGCCAAAGCCGGCAGCAGCGCGTCGGCGCCTTTCTGGCAATCCAGCTGCAAAAGCATCGCTTTCACCGGGCCGACCGCCGATGGCGACAGCGACATCGCGCGATAACCCAAAATCGCCAGCGCCAGCGCGCCCAAAGGCTCCGATGCCAGTTCGCCGCACAACGCCACCGGCTTGCCGTGCTTGGCGGCCTTGTCGACGATCTCCTTCAGCGCGCGCAAAACCGGCGCCGACAAAGGATCGAAACGCTGCGACACCCGCGTATTGCCGCGGTCGGCGGCATAGAGAAACTGCATCAAATCGTTGGAGCCGACCGAGAGAAAATCGACGCGCTCGAGCAACTCGTCGAGCTGGAACAGCAGCGACGGCACTTCCAGCATGGTGCCGATATGGACGCGCTCCGGCAGCGCGTGGCCATGCTTGCGCAAATGCGTCAGTTCGGCTTCGACCAGCACCTTGGCCTGGTCGAACTCCTCGACGGTGGCGATCATCGGAAACATCACGCGGATTTCGCGGCCGCCGCCGGCGCGCAGCAGCGCGCGCACCTGGCTGCGCAGCAGGCCAGGCCGGTCGAGGCCAAGGCGAATGGCGCGCCAGCCGAGCGCCGGGTTCTCTTCCTCGAAGTTGCGCAGGTAAGGCAGCACCTTGTCGCCGCCGATATCGAGCGTGCGGAACGTCACCGGCTTCTTGCCGGCGGCGTCCATCACGGTGCGGTAAAGCTGCATCTGCTCGCCGGTGCGCGGCAGCGTCGGCGCCACCATGAACTGCAATTCGGTGCGGAACAGGCCGATGCCGCTGGCGCCGGTCTCCGCCATGTGCGGCAGGTCGATGGTGAGGCCGGCATTCATCAGCAGCGCGATGGTGCAGCCGTCCTTGGTGATGCAGGGCTTGTCGCGCGCGGCGCGATATTGCGCCATGCGCCGCGCCCGCAACTTGACGCGCTCGCCGAAGGCGGCCTCGATGTCCTGCGGCGGCCGCATATGGACGACGCCGGTCGAGCCATCGACGATGATGGCGTCGCCTTGTTCGACCAGGCCGGTGGCGTTGGCGATGTCGCCGACGGTCGGAATGCCGAGCGCGCGCGCCACGATCGAGACATGCGAGGTCAGGCCGCCTTCCTCGAGCACCAGGCCGCGCAGTTTCTTGCGGTCGTAGTCGAGTAGCGCCGCCGGTCCCATCGAGCGCGCGACGACGATGGCATTGTCCGGCAGCTGATCCTTGCGCGGCGCGTGGTCCTGGCCCATCAGCACGCGCATCAGGCGGTTGGCGAGATCGTCGAGGTCGTGCAGCCGGTCGCGGATGTAAGGATCGGAAGCGCGCAGCATGCGCGCGCGGGTGTCGGACTGCACGCGTTCGACGCCGGCTTCTGCCGTCAGGCCTGTCGTCACTGCCTCGCGGATTTTATGCGCCCAGCCCTGGTCGTAGGAGAACATGCGATAGGCCTCAAGCACGTCGCGGTGTTCGCCGCCGTCGACGACGTCGCGGTGCTCGACCAGACGGTCAAGATCGGCGCGCAGCGTGGCGATTGCCGCTTCCAGGCGCTTCAGCTCCTTCGGCACGTCGTCGGCGATGACATTGGTGATGACGACACGCGGCTCGTGCAACACGACGTGGCCGAGCGCGATACCGTCGGACAGCGACACGCCTTCGATGTGAATGGCGTGGCGCGCGGCGGGCTCGGCGCCGGGCTTGGCGATCGACGAGAGTTCGCCGGAGGCGATCATCTCGGCCAGCACCATCGCCGTGGTTTGCAGCGCTTCTTCTTCTTCCTCGGTGTAATTGCGCCGCGCCCGGTTCTGCACCACGAGCACGCCGAGCGTATTGCCGGCGCGCAGGATCGGCACGCCGAGGAACGAGTGATAGATTTCTTCGCCGGTCTCGGGGCGGAACGAATAGGCCGGATGGTTCTGCGCGTCCGATAGGTTGATCTTGGTCGCTTCGCTGGCGACCAGGCCGACCAGGCCTTCGTCGGCCTTCATGACGGTGGCGTGCACCGCTTCGCGCTTGAGGCCTTCGGTGGCGTATAGCTCGAGCGTTCCGTCCACGCGCAACACGTAGACAGAGCAAACCTCCGCCACCATGTTGGCGGCGATCAGGACGACCACCTTATCGAGACGATCCTGCGCGCTGACCGGCTCCGCCATGACCTCGCGGAGGCGTCGCAACAGCACGCGCGGACCGCCCAGCGCGCCACGCATCTGAGGTCCTTTTTAACGGCGCGTGATCTTGTCCGAAAACCGGTATCCACTTTTCGGGATCACGCGCGAACCGCCGGAATCGGGGCCGAAAGCCTCGTTTACGGCCCGATTATGCACGAAAGGCGGCTGCGAATCCGGGCCCCGCAACCATCCCGCAGCCTATAGCGAATGCGGGTGGCAAGGGGCAAGGGATAGGGGGGTGAAGGAAGCGCCACTCTTGTCGTCCCCGCGCAGGCGGGGACCCATACGCCGTGGCCGGGCTTTTGGCAGACTCAGTGTTGCCTATCGTTCGTTGAACCCATTTGCTGCCTGGAGTTATGGGTCCCCGCCTGCGCGGGGACGACAACTCACCCCTTATCCAGCCCATACAGCGCATGCAGCGTCCGTACGGCCTGATCGGTCTGCGATCCGTTGATCAGCACCGAGAATTTAATCTCCGACGTGGTGATCGCCAGAATATTGATCTTCTGCTCGGCCAAGGCCTTGAAGGCTTCCGCGGCGACGCCGGCGTGGCTGCGCATGCCGATGCCGATGACCGACACCTTGGCGACGTCGGTCGCGCCATCGAGCCGCTCATAGCCGATCGTGCTCTTGGCCTTCTCGATAACGACGCGGGCGCGTTCGTAATCGGCCGACGGCACCGTGAAGGTGAGGTCGGTGGTTGCGCCGTCGGCGGTGACGTTCTGCACGATCATGTCGACATTGATGCTGGCGTCGGCCAGAGGCCCGAAGATCGCGGCGGCGACGCCGGGCTTGTCCTGCACGCGCCGGATCGAAATCTGCGCCTCGTCCTTGGAGAAGGCGATGCCGGTGACGGTTTGCTGTTCCATGATCTCACTCTCGTCGCAGATAAGGGTGCCGATGAAGTTGGCCTTCGGATCGATGTCTTCCGGCTTGACGAAACTCGAGCGCACGAAGATGCGCACATTGCGCAGCATGCCGAGTTCGACCGAGCGCACCTGCATGACCTTGGCGCCGAGCGAGGCCAGCTCCAGCATTTCCTCATAGGCGATCTTGTTCAGCCGGCGCGCATTCGGCACCACGCGCGGGTCGGTGGTGTAGACGCCATCGACGTCGGTATAAATGTCGCAGCGTTCGGCGCCGATGGCAGCCGCCATCGCCACCGCCGACGTATCCGAACCGCCGCGGCCGAGCGTGGTGATGCGCCCCGTTGCCTCATGCTTGCCCTGGAAGCCGGCGATGACGGCGACCTGCTTCAACTCGTCGAAACGCTTGATGAGTTCGGCGCCGTTGACGTCCTGGATGCGCGCCGAGGCATGCGCGCCGTCGGTCAGTATCGGCAATTGCCAGCCCTGCCAGGATCGCGCATTGACGCCCATGCCTTGCAGCACGATGGCCAGGAGGCCGGAGGTGACCTGCTCGCCGGTTGCCACCACGGCGTCGTATTCGCGCGCGTCATGCATCGCGGAGGCGTCCTTGCACCAGGCGACGAGCTGGTTGGTGACGCCGGACATGGCGGACACGACGACGGCGACATCGTAGCCGGCATCGACTTCGCGCTTGACGTGGCGGGCGACATTGCGGATGCGGTCGAGATCGGCGACCGACGTTCCGCCGAATTTCATGACGAGGCGAGGCATAAGATTGGACGTTCCCGGAGACGGCAAAAGGGGGCTATACATACCCATGGGGGTGCCCCCCCTGCAACTTCCGTCCTTTCAAGAGAAATGCCTGATGGTGAACGCCAAATCCCGTGCTTCCAGCGTCGATGACGCGGAAATCGGCCGCTTTTCGCGCATGGCCGCCACTTGGTGGGACCCGAAGGGGCCGATGGCGGCGCTGCACAAGTTCAATCCGGTGCGGCTGACCTATATCCGCGGTCAGGCGGCGGCGCATTACGATCTCGACCCCAAGAAGCTCGACGGCCTGAAAGGCCTGCGCATCCTCGATATCGGCTGCGGCGCCGGCATTCTGTCCGAGCCGCTGGCGCGGCTGGGCGCTTCGGTGGTCGGCGCCGATCCGGCCGAGGAGAATATCGCAGCGGCGAAGGCCCATGCGGAGTCGACCGGCGTTGAAGTCGATTACCGCGCCACCACGGCGGAGGCGCTCGCCGAGGCCGGTGAGAAGTTCGACATCGTGCTGGCGATGGAAGTGGTCGAACATGTCGTCGACGTGCCGGCCTTCGTCGCCACATGCGCGTCGATGGTCAAGCCGAATGGCCTGATGTTCGCGGCGACGTTGAATCGCACGTTGAAGAGTTTTGCCCTCGCCATTGTCGGCGCCGAATATGTTTTGCGCTGGGTGCCGCGCGGCACGCATCAATGGGACAAGTTCGTCAAGCCGGAAGAACTCGAACTTGCCATGGAGGATGCCGGGCTTGATATCACTGGTGAGCGCGGCGTCATCTACAATCCGCTCGCCGACCGCTGGCAGCTGTCGTCCGACATGGATGTGAATTACATGCTGGTCGGCAAGCGCAGCTGATGCTCTGGATACCCTTCACCCTTATCGCCGCCGCGGCGCAAACCGCGCGCAACGCCATGCAGCGCGAACTGACCGCGACGCTCGGCACCGTCGGCGCCACGCATGTGCGCTTCCTGTTCGGCTTTCCCTTCGCCGTGCTGTTCCTGATCGGCGTCCTGACCGTGACCGGCTCGGACCTGCCCAAGCCGTCGCTTATTTACTGGCCGTGGATCACGCTCGGCTTTGTCGCGCAGATCGCCGCGACCGCGATGATGCTGTCGGCGATGAGCAGCCGCTCCTTCGTCGTCACCACTGCCTATATCAAGACCGAGCCGGTGCAGACCGCGTTGTTCGGTTTAATATTGCTCGGCGACAAGGTGACGCCGATGCTGGCGATCGCGATTCTTGTGGCGACGTCGGGCGTCGTGATGATGTCGTTCAAGCCCGGCGTCGCGCAGGAAGGCGGCTACAGACCGACGGTCATGGGCATCGTCGCCGGCGGCATGTTCGGCCTGTCGGCGATCGGCTATCGCGGCGCCATTCTCAGCCTCGACCTCGGCGACAATTATGTGCTGGCCGCGACCTTCACATTGGCGGTCGGGCTGGTGCTGCAAGCGGCGTCGCTGTCGGCCTGGCTGGCCTGGCGCGACATGGCGGTGATGAAGGCGATCTTCCGCGCCTGGAAGCCTTCGATCATGGCCGGTTTCATGGGCGCTTTCGCCTCGCAGTTCTGGTTTCTCGCTTTCGCGCTGACCACGGCGGCGAGCGTGCGCACTTTGGCGTTGGTCGAAGTGCTGTTCGCGCAGGGCATTTCCAAATTCATCTTCAAGCAGCCGACCACGGTGCGCGAAGGCCTTGGCATTGTGATGATCGTGATCGGCGTCGTGCTGCTGATCTGGGCGCACTAAGACTTAATTGGCCGGCGCAGAAGGCTGCCGCCTCCGGCGCCGGCATCTCGCTTGACGGCCTCACATGCGCCGCTTCCGGCCTGTGAACATCGCTTTTACCAGATTTTCCCGGTGTTCGAAGCTGGCCACCAGAACGCCCAGTACGTGGAACGCAATCAGCGCGACCGTCAGATTGGCGAAGACCTCGTGTACTTCTTCGGCCCATTTCACGCCCCAGAAGGCGTCGGTGGTGAGCATGAAGCCGGTCGTGCAGGTGCCGATCAGCATGATGAGCAGCGCGATGATCATGGCGCCGCCGGCCGGGTTGTGACCGAGATAGCGGGGTGCCCTGAACAGCACGACGTCGCGCATGTAAGCGATGACGTCGCGCGGTGAGCGGACGAAATTACCGAAGCGCGCATGGGCCGGGCCGACAAAGCCCCAGACGACACGCAATGCCACCAGGCCGGCAATCGTGTAACCGGCGGCGATATGCACTTGCTCGATCTCGTCGCCGGTGAGATAGGCCGTCACAAACAGTGCTGCCAGCGACCAGTGGAAGACCCGCACGAACGGATCCCAGACCTTGACCGTTGCCGGCGGCGTTGCGCCGCCGGCTTCGATGGATTCGCTGATGGTGCTCATGTTTAGAGTCCTCTTGGCGGGCGCCGTTAAAGCTGGCCGACGATTTTGCCGCTGGTCGGATCGACGAACAGCTCGACGCGCTGGCCGTTCTTGTCGATCGTGTAAAGTTCGCCGCATGCCTTCTTCAGCTTGGCCTTCTGCACTTTGTAGCCCTCGGCCTCGACCTTGGCTTGCAGCGCTTCAATCGAGAGCCACTGGCTCGCCGGCGCGGAGGTGCAGGGACGACCGAGACTTCCGGCCTGGGCGGTGGCGGCGGTGCCAAGGACAGCGGCGGTAACGACGAAAATGGCGATCTTGTTCATGGTTATCTCCCGTTGGGTCACACCGTCGCACCATGCGGCGGGCGATGACGGGACGTTGCCGGAATGGCGCTGACGGCAACCTGTTGAACGTTGTCAGCGATTTGTCAGCGGCGCGAGAACCCTGAAACGGAAAAGTAGAAGGCCGGCAACATGGCTGCCGGCCCTCTTTGGTATTTCCCGTCGACGCGGAATGCGCGCGGATGAGTGGGCGCTCAGTCGCGGTCGCGACGGTGACGCTCGCGGCTCTGGTGATCGCCGTCGCTGTCGTCGTCGTGATTAGTGCGCATGTCGCGCGCATGCTCGCGCCGTTCGTAGCGGTCATGATCCGCGTCGCTACCGTCGGTCGCGCTATCCTGCGCGACCTGACCGGTCCTCGTTGTGAACGAGCGGTCGTCGTCGCTCGCCTGCGCGACCGCCGCGAGGCCCAGCAAGGCCGCCAAGGCGCCGAAAATGATGGTTTTCCGCATGGTCTCTCTCCCTTTTCCGCGCGGGCCGGGTATTCGGCCAGCACGGCTGGGAACATGCCCTCGAGCGCCTGACCGCAGCCTGTTGATCCATGTCAGCGAAATGTCAGGTCGTTGGGAGCAGTGTGGCCTTGTCCAATTGGTGTGTCTGTCTATGCGCTTACCCCGCCTTTCATGGCTTCTCGGAATGTTGCTCACGCTCGCTGCGTTGCTTGTCGCGCTACCGCGGCCGCAGGCGGGCGAACACGATGGCAGACGTCACGATGAGGTTCGCCGCGCCGTCGAAGCCGGCGATATCAAGTCGCTGGCCGACATTCTCAACGCGGTCCGCGCTCAATTGCCCGGTGAAGTCGCCGGCGTTGAGGTCGAGCGCAAGAACGGCCTCTGGCTCTACGAGTTTCGCGTCGTCGGTGCCAACGGCCGCCTCTTTGACGTCTACATTGATGCGCGAAGCGGCACGATCGTGCGGACGAAGGAGAAGTGATGCGCCTGCTTTTGGTCGAGGATGATCGGCGGATCGCGTCGGATGTCGCGAGTGCGCTCACCTCCGCGGGCTATGTAGTGGAGATCGTGCGCGATGGCGAAGAGGCCTGGTTTCTGGGCGATACCGAGGACTACGGCGCGGTTATTCTCGATCTGGGTCTGCCGGGCATGGACGGGCTGGCCGTCCTTAAGCGGTGGCGCAGCAATGGCCGCCACATGCCGGTGCTTGTCTTGACGGCGCGCGCGAGCTGGGCCGAACGCGTCGACGGCATCGACGCGGGCGCCGACGACTATTTGCCGAAGCCGTTTCGCATGGAGGAACTGCTCGCCAGGCTGCGCTCGATCGTTCGCCGCACCGCCGGTCATGCTTCATCGGTCGTGTCCGCCGGCGATATCACGCTCGACGAACGGCAGATGAAGGTGAGTGTGCGCGGCGTCCCCATCGCGCTGTCTCCCCTGGAATACCGTCTCGTCGCCCATTTGCTGCGGCATCGCGGCCGCGTCGTATCGCAGCACGAGCTTGACGAAAACATATACGGTCATGGCGAGGACCACGATTCAAACGCGCTCGAAGTCCTGATCGGCCGCGTGCGCAAGAAACTGGGGGCCGAACTGATCGAAACGCGCCGCGGCTTTGGTTATCTGGTGCCGGAGACGCCGGCATGATCTGGGGTTCGCTGCGGCTGCGGCTTGTCGCCGGCGGAATTGTCGCGATCCTGGTGGCGCTGACGATTGCCGGCGCCGGCCTGACCTTGCTGTTCGAGCGCCACGTTAGCCGCACCATCGCTGACGATCTTGACGTTCATCTCAAGCAATTGCTCGCCGGCATCGATATCGATCCGCAAGGCATTTTGTTGATGAGCCGCCCACCGGCCGATCCGCGCTTCGCCGATCCGCTATCGGGGCTTTACTGGCAGGTCGGCGACGATCGCGGCCAGCTGCTGCGTTCGCGTTCGCTATGGGACACGACTTTAGCGTTGCCTGCCGACGAATTGTCGGCGGGCGACCGGCATCATCACGAAGTATTGGGCCCGGCCAAGGCGCGTCTGCTGGTCGCGGAGCGCAGCGTGCTCCTCACCGTTGGCGATCGCCGTATGCCGGTGCGAGTCGCTGCCGCTGCCGATTTGGCGCGGGTGTCGGCGGTCACTGCCGATTTCGCCAGAGACCTTGCTGTGGCGCTTGGCCTTCTTGGTTTGGTGCTGGCGATTGCCACGTCAATTCAGGTTGGGCTTGGCCTGCGCCCACTCGATGCCTTGCGCCGGGGTGTTGCCGAAATCCGGTCCGGGCGGCGGCAGCATCTGCGGGCAGCGGTACCCGCCGAAGTCCGGCCCTTGGTTGAAGAGGTCAATGCCCTGCTCGACGCCCAGGAAAGGGAGATCGAGCGATCGCGCAGCCAGGCGGCCGATCTCGCCCACGGTCTTAAAACGCCACTCGCGGCGCTGGCCGCCGATGCGGCCCGTCTGCGTGAACGTGGCGAAGCGACAATTGCGCAAGACATCGAGGCGGTCGGCGATGCGATGAGCCGCCATGTCGACCGCGAGCTGGCGCGGGTCCGTGTCCGCGGCACAGCGCGGCACCTTGCCGGGATTTCGACTGAGCTGGCGCCGCTGGTGCAGTCGCTGGTGGCGACCCTGTCGCGGACGCCAGCGGGGCAGAGGGTGAAGTTTGAGTCGGAGATCGGCGACAACGTACAGATTCCACTCGACCGCACCGACCTGGCCGAGGTGCTCGGCAACCTTCTCGAAAATGCAGCGCGGCACGCCACGGCGCACGTCCGCATCACGGCCGACCTGGCCGCAGGGCCGTCGATTGTCATTGAGGATGATGGCGCGGGAATAGCACCGGAGCTGCGCCTGCGCGTGCTTGAGCGCGGCGCGCGCCTCGACGAGCGCGGCGATGGCGCCGGACTCGGCCTTGCCATCGTCCAGGATGTGCTTGGCGCCTATGGCTGGCGGCTTGACCTTGCTAATTGCGACAGTGGCGGGCTCAAAGCGACCGTCGGCCCTGGCGTTGTAGGCGCAAACTCGCCGGCTGCGACGTCGCGTTGGCGTTGATCGACGGCGATCAAACGCCGACCAGCCACCTAACCGGCGCTCTCAGCGCAAGGCGCGGCTCCGGCGTTCGGGCGCGACAGCTGGACAAATTGCCGGACGCCGCGATGGTCGAGTGCGAACAACGGCATATAGCGGTCGAGAAGCTGCCGGCTTGGAATCATGGCCAGAGAGCGGTTGTCGAGAATGATCCAGTCCGCCGCGAGGCGGACCGCGACCAAAGCGTGGTCGGAAGGCTCGGCTTGCGGATTGCGGGTTTGCCTGATTCTGACAATGACAAGCCGCAGATCGTCAGCGGCGACACCTGAATCCACCAGCGCCGCATATTTCACGACGGCGTACTGTTTGCAGTCGCCCGACCCGCCGGCAAGCGCGTGCAGCGGCGAACGCCACGCCGGCTGAACGGTGCCGCCACCGGGCACCGCAATCGCCAGATTGACGGCGCGATTGATGTGGCCGATCCTGGCGAGGCCTTCATGATGATTGCCCTCATCGGCAATGGCGATGAAGCGTAGCGCGGCGGGCAATGGACAGGCTTTCGGCGCGGCCCGGCATTGCGCGATGATGCGTGCCTCGGCTTGCATCTCCGATTGCAGTTGCCGCCATGCCGCCGGCAAGGTTCCTTGCGCGACCGCGACCGTGGCTAGTCCGAATGGCTCCGTGCCCTCGGCCGGCACAGCCGTCGCAACCGACAGCAGGGCCAGCGCGATTGTGCACCTTCGCAAGGTCGAGGCGGCGACAAGCATGGCTTAAAGTTCAGGAGGGGAGTGCATAACGCATTGATATGCGTCAAACGCTGTGAAGGCCAAAGCGCGCGCGTATCAGTTCCGGTCGTCCGGCAAAATCGGCACTGGCATGAATTCGACGCCTTCGTCGGCCAGCGCCTTTGCTTCATCCGGTGAAGCGACACCGTAGATGGAGCGGTGCTCGCTCTCGCCGTAATGCATCTTGCGTGCTTCTTCGGGAAATTTCTGGCCGACATCGTCGGCATTCTTCGTCATGTGGTCGCGCAGTTCCTTAAGCTTGGCACGAAACTCCTGCTCCTGCGGCGAGATCATCGCCACCGGCTGATTGCCCGGTGCGGCGGCGGGCGTGCCCTCCGGCGCCTCGGTCTTGCCGCGCTTGCGCGTGCCGGCGAGTCTTGGCGCCATGATCGCCTTCTCGACCTTGGCCGAGCCGCAATGCGGGCAGGTGACAAGCCCGCGCTTGGCCTGCTTGTCGTAGGCGCTCGAATCGGGAAACCAGCTATCGAAGCTGTGGCCCTTGGCGCAGCTCAATGCGTAGCGGATCATTTCGGGTCCGGCACCAAATGCAGGTGAGTGGATTCAACCATTGGCTCCACCATCTCGAAGCGGCGGCCGTGCTGCAGCGACGGCATACGAGAGCGCGCTTCCGTCACCAGAGCCGGATCGATCTCGGCCATCACCACGCCCGGTTCGTTGCCGCCCTCGGCTAACACACGGCCCCACGGATCGATGACGATCGAATGACCGAAGGTCTCGCGGCCGTTTTCATGCTTGCCGCCTTGCGCGGCGGCCAGAACGAAGCAGCCGTTCTCGATGGCGCGGGCGCGCATCAAGACATTCCAGTGCGCTTCGCCGGTTTGTTTCGTAAAGGCAGATGGAATCGCCAGCATGGTCGCGCCGGCTTCGGCCAGCGCGCGATACAAAGCCGGAAAGCGCAGGTCGTAGCAAATGGTCACGCCGAGCACGCCCCACGGCAGGTCGGTATTGACGGCGATCTCGCCGGCGCGGTAGTTGCGCGACTCGCGATAGCTCTCGCCGCCGGCGAGATCGACGTCGAACATATGGATCTTGTCGTAGCGCGCGGCGATGTCGCCCTTCGGCGTGATAACGAAGCCGCGGTTGGCGGCCTTTTCCGGCGCCACCTTGATCGCCAGCGAGCCGACGTGAATGAAGATCTTGTGCTTGCGCGCCAGCTCTCGGAAGGCGGTCAGCGAAGCGTCGGCGTCTTCTTCCTGGATGGTGGCGAAGAAGCGGTCGCGCTGCACGTCCATGATGTTGGTCATCTCGGGCGTTTGCACATAATCGGCGCCGGCGGATTTCGCCTCGGCGATCATGCGCGACGCGGCGTCGAGATTGGCGGCCGGGTTCAAGCCCGTGCGCATCTGGATCAGCGCGGCCTTGAAGGTCGCCGGCGTTTGACTCATGCGCTTTTGCTTTCGCTGGCGAGCAGGGGATCGAGTCGGCCTTCGCGCTCGAGATCGTGCAAATCGTCGCTGCCGCCGACATGGACCTTGCCGATGAAAATCTGCGGTACCGTCATGCGGCCATTGGCGCGCTCGATCATCGCCTGGCGTATGGCGCCGGACGAGACGTCGATTTCCTTGAACGGCACGCCCTTGCGGTTCAGCAGCGCCTTGGCGGCGTGGCAGTAGGGGCACCAGCGGGTGGTGTAGATTTCAACGGGGGGCATTGCGGTCGGGCTCGCGGTTGTCGGATTACTTTATATGGTGGCGCGCAGCGGCGCGACAACCCGGGCGAAAACCAGCACATCGACATGGGCGGCGCCCGCCCGCAACAAGGCGCGGGCGCAGGTATCGACGGTGGCGCCCGAGGTCAGCACATCATCGACCAGGACGATGCGGCGGCCGGCAACGGCGGCCTTGTCGGCGTCCGGAACCCGGAACGCGCCCTGCACATTGTCGGTGCGCTGCGCCTTGGAAAGGCCCACTTGCTGCGGCGTGGCGCGCACGCGCTTGAGCACGTCATGGAGCACCGGCACGCCGCTGATCTGCGAAATCGCGCCGCATAGCGCCGCCGCCTGGTTGAAGCGCCGCGCCCATAGCCTTCGCCAGTGCAGCGGCACCGGCATCAGTGCGTCGGCGTCGGTCAGAAGCTCGCTGCCGGCGCGCGCCATCCAGCGGCCCATCATGGGCGCGAAATCCAGCCGGTCGGCGAACTTGAACGCCAGCACCAGTCTGCGCGCCACCTCGTCGTAGCGCACCGCCGCGCGGGCCCGGTCATAGGCCGGCGGATGCGCCATGGCCTCCATCGACAGCAGGCCAGGGCCGGGATCGTAGGTGAAGGGAATGCCGAGCCGGGCGCAGTAAGGTGGCTCGATCAGCGAAAGCTGCGACCAGCACGAGGCGCAAAGCCCTGCGCCGTCGCCCAAGGGCTCGCGGCAGGACGGACAAAGCGGCGGCAGGGCGGTATCGAGCACGGCGCGGAAGATGGCGCGTGCGGCGGCGCTGAATTTCGTACCGCGCGATTCATCCGAAGCTGGTTCGTTGCTCCGCATGACTCAAAGACTATCATCTGAGGTGATGATTTCTCAATACGAGCGGCGGACTCCCTCTACTCCCTCCCCCCTTGAGGGGGAGGGTTGGGGAGGGGGGTGCTTGGCACCGCTTGTATGATACCCCCCTCCCTGTCCCTCCCCCACAAGGGGGGAGGGAACGATAGTGGCAACGCCGATGTCTGGTCCGACCATATTCGATCGAAAACTGTTGCTCGCCAGGCAGGGCCGCGCCCGCCGCATTGGGCCGGCGACCTTTCTGCTCGACCGTGTCGCCGAGGAAATGGGCGAACGGCTTTCTGTGGTGCTGCGGCAGTTCGACCGCGCCGTCGATCTCGGCACGCCGACCGACGCGCTGCGCCGGGTGCTGGCGGCGAGCGGCAAGGTGACGACGCTTGTCGCCGCATCGCCGGCGGCCGCGCACGACACAACGTTCCTCACTGTCGCCGCCGACGAGGAGGCGCTGCCTTTCGCCGATGCCTCGCTCGATCTGGTGGTCTCGGCATTGGCATTGCAGTTCGTCAATGACCTGCCCGGCACGCTGATCCAGATCCGGCGCGCGCTCAAGCCCGACGGCCTGTTGCTGGCGGCGATGATAGGCGGCGACTCCTTAAGCGAGTTGCGCGACGCTTTCGCCGAGGCGGAAAGCGAAATCGAAGGCGGCCTTTCGCCGCGCGTCTCGCCTTTCGCCGACATCCGCGATCTCGGTTCGCTGTTGCAGCGCGCCGGATTTGCGCTGCCCGTCATCGACAGCGACCGGCTGACGGTGCGTTACGACAATCCGCTGGCTTTGATGCGCGATCTGCGCGCCATGGGCGCCACCAATATCCTGACCGAGCGGCGTCGCACCCCGCTCAAGCGCGCGACCTTGCGCAAGATGCTGGAAATTTATGCGCAGCGCTTCGCCGATGCCGATGGCCGCCTGCGCGCGACATTCGAGATTGTCTGGCTGACTGGCTGGGCGCCGCACGAAAGTCAGCAGAAGCCGCTCAAGCCCGGTTCGGCGACGCAAAGGCTTGCCGATGCACTGGGCGAGCGGGAATTTTCGGCCGGCGACAAAGCAGGTGAATAGGACAGCGTTAGAACAGGTTGACCAAACCGTTGTAGAAATTCGTCATCACCTCGGTGCCGACCATCTGCACGCCGGCAATGATCGCGACGCTGATGCCGCCGGCGATCAGGGCATATTCGATAGCTGTGGCGCCGCTTTCGTTGCGCGCAAATCGATGAAGTTGACGTATTAAAAATTCACGACGCATCGGCATATCTCCCGTTCTGGGTCGTCTACAGAAGTGCCATCAGGTGCGACACCAGCGGCACGTCGGCCGGCGGCATGTCGTAGTCGCGTAAGCGGTTCGGCTTCACCCAGGCAAGCTGCTGGCCTTCGAGCGCAGTCACGGTGCCTTCCCAGCGGCGGCAGACAAACAGCGGCATCAGCAAATGAAAGTCCGGATAGCTGTGGCTGGCGAAGGTCAGCGGCGCCAGACACTCCTCTTTGACATCGATGCCGAGTTCTTCTTTCAGTTCGCGGATCAGACTCTGTTCGGGCTTTTCGCCGCCCTCGATTTTGCCGCCGGGAAACTCCCACAGGCCCGCCATTGGTTTGCCCTGCGGGCGCTGCGCCAGCAGCACGCGGCCATCGGCATCGACCAAAGCGCAGGCGGCAACGAGGACGATTTTGACGCTCAAGCCGATACCTCAACGATAGGGAAGCCGGGTTAAAACCGATTCAACTGCAATAAGCCGTCAGTTCCACCTGCCGTTATGGTCAACAAAACCTTAAGGGCACCTCGAAAAATAGCATGCCCCTCGGCCCCGTGCGAGTCTGCTGCCCTGACGGCATGATTCTAGGAGACTGACGATGGGGCAGCTCGGATTTTTCGATGCGGATAATCGGCTGGCGGCACTATCGGCGAAAGGCGATCCG
>CAMBQQ010000074.1 GCA_945870035.1 Rhizobium sp. Q54
GATCGCCGCCCGCACCTTCGGCGTCGTCGTTGCTTGGCTGTGAAGTTGGATCAACATGCCCGAACCCCGCTTCGAATGTCCCTCAGGATCGATCTTGCCATGAAAAAAGCAGAGCGACGAGGGTCTATGTGATCATCCGGGATGGAACATCTAGCGCCGTTCGCAGGGCCTGAACAGCCGAAAAAGCCGCAATTAACGGGATAACCGGCCTTGCGCGGCGCGCGGCCGGCCGCTAGCGATGCGCCTATGGTATCCCGCCCTTCCGCACCTTTGCTCATATTCGACCTCGACGGCACGCTGGTCGAGACCGCTCCGGACCTCGTGGCCACCCTCAACGTCGTGTTCGAACGCGAGGGCTTGCCTTCCGTGCCCTATGCCGAGGCCCGCACCATGATCGGCGGCGGCGCCCGGGCCATGCTGACGCACGGCCTGAACCAGAATGGCCGCGTCATTACGCCGGAAAAACTCGAGCAACTGTTTGCCGATTTCGTTGCCCACTACACGGACCATGTCGCCGATTTGTCGACGCCCTTCCCGGGCCTCGGCGACGCTCTCGATACGCTGAGTGCACGCGGTCATCGATTCGCGGTCTGCACCAACAAGTTCGAGAAGCAGTCGGTGATGCTGCTGGATGCCTTGAAGCTCAGCGCGCGCTTCGACGCTATTTGCGGTCAGGACACATTCGGTATGGCCAAGCCCGATCCGGAAATTTTGCGCCGCACCATCGCCGCCGCCGGCGGTGAGGTCGGACGCGCCATCATGGTCGGCGATTCCGAAACCGATATCCTGACGGCGCGCGCCGCCGGTATCCCGGTGGTCGCGGTCGATTTCGGCTACAGTGAAAAGCCTGTGGCCGAGTACAAGCCGGATCGGCTGATCAGCCATTTCGCGCAATTGCCGAGCGAGATTGCTGGCATTTCATTCGATAACTGACGCCACCGCCTTATTTATGGTTAACGCGGTAAGGTTAACGGCGCGGCGCTGGTTGCCACCCCCGGACCATGGTCTTATTCTATTAAAAAGGCGGACAGCCGCCATAGTGTTGAGTGAGTGGACCGGTAAACATGATGAATCGCGTGATCGTAATTGTCGGTGCCGCACTTGCGCTTGGCGCGTGCTCATCGTCACCGGAATGGATGAGCCTCGACGGCCTGAAGCCCGCACCCGCCGTCGACACGGTGCGGTTTGAATCGGAACCGCCGGGCGCGGAAGCCAAAACCTCCAACGGCCAGACGTGCCGCACGCCTTGCGCGCTGGCGCTTCCCGTCGATGCGCCTTTGACAGTGTCCTTCACGCTGACCGGCTATCAGCCTGAATCCGAAACCCTGGAGCCGATCGTGCAGACCGGCAGCCCGCCAACACTCCGGCCCAATCCGGTCATGGTCGAACTGACGCCGGCCCCGCCGGCGCCAAAGCCCGCCGCCAAAAAGCCGGCGGCGCGTAAACCGGCCGCCAAGCCGGCCGCCAAACCCGCTGCAAAGCCGGCCGCGCCGCGGCAAAGCACGGCCCCTGCCCCCGCCCCGGCGGCCGCAGCCCCGGCTCCCGCCGCCACGGCCCCGTGGCCGGCGGCGCCGCGCCAGTAGTTCGCTCTGAAAGCCGTTCGATAGACCGCCCGCCCTTCCCGGCGGGCGGTTTTCGTTTGCGGGAACCGCAACTGGACGGCATGGCCAAGACAGGCCAGACTCCCTATATAAAGCTAACGGACCAGAAGAATCCGCCGCCGGGAGCGCCGATGGGCCTGACTACGCCGAATTCCGAAATCGACTTCATGCGCGCGCAGCCGCGCGCGCTGATCGATCCGTTCATGCGCACCATCACTTACCTTCGCGTGTCGGTGACGGATCGCTGCGATTTCCGCTGCGTCTATTGCATGTCCGAGCATATGAGCTTCCTGCCGAAGGCCGATCTGCTCAGCCTCGAGGAACTCGACCGTCTGTGCAGCGCCTTCGTCGCCAAAGGCGTCAATAAATTGCGGCTGACCGGCGGCGAGCCGCTGGTGCGGCGCGGCATCATGACACTGGTCGAATCTCTGTCGCGCCATCTCAAGAGCGGCGCACTCAAGGAACTGACGCTGACCACCAACGGCTCGCAGCTGACGAAGTATGCGGCCGAGCTGAAAGGCCATGGCGTCGAGCGCATCAACGTTTCGCTCGACACGCTCGACCCGGACAAATTCCGCGCCATCACGCGCTGGGGCGATCTCGGCAAGGTGATTGCCGGCATCGACGCGGCGCAGGCCGTCGGCCTTCAGGTCAAGATCAACGCGGTTGCGCTGAAAGGCGTCAACGAAGACGAACTCGCCGGCATGGTCGAATGGGCGCATGGCCGCGGCATGGACATGACCGTGATCGAAGTGATGCCGCTCGGCGAAACCGGCGAAGACCGCATCGACCAGTATCTGCCATTGTCGATGGTGCGGGCCCGGCTGGCCGAACGCTTTACGCTCGACGACATCGATTACCAGACCGGCGGTCCGGCGCGTTACATGCGCGTCAAGGAAACCGGCGGCCGGCTCGGCTTCATCACGCCGATGACGCATAATTTCTGCGAGTCATGCAACCGGGTGCGCATTACCTGCACCGGCACGCTGTATATGTGCCTCGGCCAGGAAGACGCCGCCGATCTGCGTGCGCCGTTGCGCGCCTCCGAAGGCGACGACCTGATCCATGCCGCGATCGACGATGCGATTTTGCGCAAGCCGAAGGGCCATGATTTCGTGATCGATCGCCGCGCGCACCGCCCGGCGCTGTCGCGCCATATGAGCGTAACCGGCGGCTGACGTTAAACGCCGGCGGCGTGGGCTTACCCCCGGTTTCTCAAGCCTTGACCATAGGTTTAGCTGCAAAATTTGCCTGTCCGGCCTCGCCCCGCCAAATTCACCATTGACGCCTGATGCCAGCATCGGATTAAGGTAGCACTTGGCCGGTGGCCACGCTCGTGGGGGCGTAAACGCTGAATAAAATACGGCCGGCGGGATCCGAAGGCCGCGCAGAGGGGTATACCAGTGGGCGCTCTTGACGCAGTGCTAAAGGCATTGCTGCCGACATCTCGTGCCATCGACGCCATGACGACATGGATGGGCAAGCGCCTCGCTTGGCTGATCATGCTGGCCGTCATCGTTTCGGCAACCAACGCCATTATTCGCAAGACTCTGGACACTTCTTCGAACTCATGGCTCGAGTTGCAATGGGTGCTGTTCAGCGTCGTGTTCCTGCTGTGCTCGCCCTGGACCTTGCTGGCGAACGAACACATCCGCATCGACATCATCAACCAGATGCTGCCGAAGCGGGTGCGCAACTCCATCGACGTCATTGGTCACGCCTTTTTCCTTGTGCCGTTTACCATTGTCATGATCATTACCGGCGTACCGTTCTTCTATCGTTCGTTCATGTTGAACGAGCAGTCGGGTAACGCCGGCGGCCTGCCGCAATGGCCGGCCAAGTCGCTGGTCATGATCGGCTTCACGTTCCTGCTTATTCAAGCCATCTCAGAACTGATCAAGCGGCTCGCCGTCATGCGCAATCTCATTCCGGATCCGCACGAAAATCAGGTGCATGGGCTCGAAGCTGAAGTCGAGCACATCGTCGAAGCCATCGAAAAGCGTTGAACGCCAAAAGCGGCCGCCGGAGTCTTTCATGACAGCTATTCTCATTCACAACATGGCGCCGATCATGTTCGGCTCCCTGGTGTTCTTCCTGCTGCTCGGATATCCGGCGGCATTTTCGCTGGCCGCCGTCGGCCTGTTCTTCGCCCTGATCGGCATCGAACTCGGCCTGTTCGTGCCGGATTTCCTGCAAGCCATGCCGGAACGCGTCTACGGCGTGATGAACAACGATACGCTGCTGGCGATCCCGTTCTTCACCTTCATGGGGCTGGTGCTCGAACGATCGGGCATGGCCGAGGACCTGCTTGAAACCATCGGGCAATTATTCGGCACCGTGCGCGGCGGCCTCGCTTATGCGGTGATCTTCGTCGGCGCACTTCTCGCGGCCACAACCGGCGTTGTCGCCGCATCGGTGATTTCGATGGGCCTGATCTCGCTGCCGATCATGCTGCGCTACGGCTACGATCGCCGCGTTGCTTCCGGCGTCATTGCCGCGTCAGGCACGCTGGCGCAGATCATTCCGCCGTCGCTGGTGCTGATCGTCATGGCCGACCAGCTCCGCCGTTCGGTCGGCGACATGTATGAAGGCGCCTTCATCCCCGGCATGGTCCTCTCCGCGCTTTACGCCGGCTACGTCTTCCTCGTCACGATGGTCTATCCCAAGGCAACACCGGGTCTGCCGCCTGAGGCGATCGGCTTCAAGGAGCCGAATGGCAGCCGCGGGCTGATGTCGCTCGGCATCTTGACGGTGGCGAGCGCCGCCTTCGGCTGGGCCGTCATGCATGGAACGAAAACGAACGGCGCCGACTATGTCGTGCTGACCATGTTCTTCGGCATCCTGTTCGCGTTCGGCGTTGCCATCATAAACTGGCTGACGGCCCGCTTCATCGGCTTCCGATTCCTGTCGGCGATCGCACAACAGACAACCTTCGTGATGGTGCCGCCGCTGTTCCTGATCTTTCTGGTGCTCGGCACCATCTTCGTCGGCATCGCGACCCCGACCGAGGGCGGCGCCATGGGGGCCGCCGGCGCCCTGATCCTCGGCGCGTCGAAACGCCGGCTGAGCTGGGATTTGATCCGGCAAGCCATTGAATCGACAGCGAAACTCTCGGCCTTCGTGATCTTCATTCTGCTCGGCGCGCGCGTCTTCTCGCTGACCTTCTATGGGGTCAACGGCCACGTCTGGGTCGAGGAAATGCTGACGTCGCTGCCGGGCGGCCAGATCGGCTTCCTGATTTTCGTCAACGCCTTTGTCTTCGTTCTCGCCTTCTTCCTCGACTTTTTCGAGCTGGCGTTCATCGTCATTCCGCTGCTTGGCCCCGCCGCCGAAAAACTCGGCATCGACCTGATCTGGTTCGGCATCATCCTCGGCGTCAACATGCAGACCTCATTCATGCATCCGCCTTTCGGGTTTGCCCTCTTCTATCTACGCTCGGTAGCGCCGAAGGAGTCCTACATCGACAAGGTCACGGGCTTGCGCATGGAGCCGGTCACCACCGGCCAGATCTACTGGGGCGCGGTGCCGTTCGTGATCATCCAGTGCATCATGGTGGGTCTGGTGATCGCCTTTCCGGGCATGGTCATGCACTACAAGGGCGCGGCCTCGACGATCGATCCGAATACAATGAAGATCGAGATTCCGCAGATCGAGCTGCCGCCGCTCGACTTCGGGCCGCCTAAGTAACTAAAGCCGGCATCGACGCAAAAAAATAACCCCGGAGCCTGAGGCTCCGGGGTTTTTGCTTTTGCGCTTTAAAGACTATCCGCGCGTCTGGCGAACCATGTAGCTGTCGTAGCCGAGTTCGGCGACCTGATGCCACTGGTAGCCGTTCTTGGTGTAGTCGGCCATCGAGTCGTTGACCTTCTTGAAGGTCGCGTTCTCCTTGGCGATTTCGCCATGCAGCGCCTGAACTTCCTTGTAGCAGGCTTCCATGATCGCCGGCGAGAAGGCCTTGAGCTTGACGCCGTTGGACAGAAGCCGGCGCAACGCCGGCGGGTTCAGAACGTCGTACTTCGCCAGGCATGACGTGTTGGCATAGGCGCCGGCGTGCTGGAGGATGGCCTGGTAGTGCTTCGGCAACGCGTTGTATTTATCGAGGTTGATGAAGGCGTGCAGCATCGAGCCGCCTTCCCACCAGCCCGGATAATAATAGTTCGGCGCAACCTTGTAGAAGCCGAGCTTTTCATCGTCGTAGGGGCCGACCCATTCGGCCGCGTCGATGGTGCCTTTTTCGAGAGCCGGGTAGATGTCCGGTGCGCCGATCTGCTGCGGCACCACGCCGAGACGTTGCAGGACGCGGCCGGTGAACCCGCCGATCCGGAACTTGAGGCCCTTGAGGTCGTCGAGCGTGTTGATCTCCTTGCGGAACCAGCCGCCCATCTGACAGCCGGTGTTGCCGGCAAGGATCGCAGTGGCGTTATACTTCTTGTAGAACTCGTTGAGCACTTCCGAGCCGCCGCCATGCGTCCACCAGCCCTGGTTCAGGCGGGCATTGGGGCCGAAGCCGACGGAGGTACCGAAGGCGAAGGTCGGATCCTTGCCGAAATAGTAATACGACGCGGTGTGGCCGCATTCGACCGTACCGTTCTGCACGGCATCGACAACCTGCAACGCGGGGACGATTTCGCCGGCGGCAAAAACCTGGATCTGAAACTTGCCATCGGTCGCTTCGCCGACAGCCTTGGCCATCGTCTCGGCAGCGCCATACAAAGTTTCCAGCGACTTCGGCCAGCTACAAGTCATGCGCCACTTGATCTCAGGCGACGACTGCGCAATCGCCGGCGCGGCGATCGCAGAAGCAGCCACACCAAGACCGGCTGCTTTAATAAATTGACGACGCTTCATTCGGATATCCTCCCATGTGATGTTTATGGCGGAGCCCCCAGCAACCGCACGCACCCTTGATTCCCACAAATCGGGGGCTTGCCCGGGACCATGACGGAACCGGAACGCTGAATCCAGTCTGCTCTGCTTCGACCAAAGTTGTAAGAGGCAAAATTTGCCGCGGAATTGGGCAAGGGCCCCCGGGAAACAGAAAAGCCCGCCCGGATCGGCTCCGGGCGGGCTGGATTTTCAGGAACTGACGTGAGCCGGCGTTACCCGCGCGCGCGCATCCGCACCATGAAGGCGTCGAAGCCGAGTTCGGCGACCTGCCACCACTGATACGAGTCGCCGCGATAGGCGATGACCGCATCGACGACCTTCTTGAAGTCGGCATTCTTGGCAGAGGTTTCGGCGTACATGTCCATGGTCGCCTTGTAGCTGGCTTCCATCACCGGTTGCGGGAACGGGCGCAACTGCGCGCCGCCGGCGGCGAGACGCTTGATCGCCTGCGGGTTGGCGTTGTCGTACTTGGCGATCATCCAGTCATTCGCCTGCGCCGACGCGGCGCGCACGATGGCCTGGTAGCTCTTCGGCAGCGAATTCCACTTATCGAGATTGATGAAGTTGTGCAGCATGGCGCCGCCTTCCCACCATCCCGGGTAGTAATAGAACGGCGCAACTTTGACGAAGCCGAGCTTTTCGTCGTCATACGGACCGACCCACTCTGCCGCATCGATGGTGCCCTTCTCGAGCGCCGGATAGATGTCGCCACCCGCGAGCTGCTGCGGCACCGCACCCATCTTGGCGAAGATATTGCCGGCATAACCCGCAATGCGGAATTTCAGGCCCTTGAGATCGTCGACGGCCTTGATCTCCTTGCGGAACCAGCCGCCCATCTGACAGGTCGTGTTGCCGCACGGAATGGCGAGGAAGTTGTACTTCTTGAAGAAGTCGTTCGCGAGCTGATCGCCGCCGCCGAACGCCATCCACGACGCCTGCATGCGCGTGTTCAGGCCAAAAGGTTGCGCCGTGAACAGCGCGAAGGTCGGATCCTTGCCGACATAGTAGTACGACGCGGTATGCGCCATTTCGACGGTGCCGTTGGTGACCGCATCGGCAGCCTGCAGGCCCGGCACGATTTCACCGGCAGCGAAGGTCTGGATCTGGAATTTATTGTCGGTCGCTTCGGCGACTGCCTTGGTGAAGACTTCGGCAGCGCCATAGAGTGTGTCCAGAGTCTTGGGGAAGCTCGAGGTCAGGCGCCACTTCAGTTCAGGGCTCGACTGCGCGATTGCGGGCTTTGCAACCGCGGCGGCGGCAAGGCCGAGACCGGCCGCACCGATAAATTGCCGGCGTTTCATACCTTAGTATCTCCCAACATTTCCTGATCGGGTTCCGTCAGGATTGACGGTCCAGCCGGTGGGAAAGCAGTTTGCGGTAGCCGTGACCAGCGGCGCGATTGCATCACTTGCATGCAGACAATGCACATGAAGGCGCATTGGTTCGCGCTAGCCGCTGCGAGTTCCATTTCGAATGGAAGAGGAACGAATCTACCCCTCGATGACAATCTTCGGCGCGACGCGGCCGGCCGTCGCGCCGCCCTTGATCTGCTCCAGCACCTTGGCGGCAATGTCGCGATAGATCTTGGCGTGCGGGCCATCCGGCTCTGTCGCCACCACCGGCAGGCCGGAGTCCGACTTCTCGCGGATGGTCATGTGCAGCGGCACCTCGCCGAGGAACGGCACGCCGAGACGTTCGGCCTCGTGCCGCGCGCCGCCATGCGCGAAGATGTCGGAGCGCGTGCCGCAACTCGGGCACATGAAGTAGCTCATGTTCTCGACGACGCCGAGCACCGGCACGTTGACGCGCTTGAACATGGCGACGCCGCGCCGCGCATCGAGCAGCGCCAGATCCTGCGGCGTCGACACGATCACCGCACCCTTCAGCGGCACCTGCTGCGCCATCGTCAGTTGCGCGTCGCCGGTGCCGGGCGGCATGTCGACGACGAGCACATCGAGCTTGCCCCACTCCACTTCGCGCAGCATCTGCGTGATCGCGGAAATCACCATGGGTCCGCGCCAGATCATCGGCGTTTCTTCGTCGATCAGAAAACCGATCGACATGATCTTCATGCCGTAGCGTTCGATCGGCTTGAGCCTGGTGCCGCCGACGGTCTCCGGCTTCTCGCGGATGTTGAACAGTTTCGGCAGCGACGGCCCGTAAATGTCGGCATCCAGCATGCCGACCTTGAGGCCGAGATCGCGCAAGCCCAGAGCCAGATTGACCGCCGTGGTCGACTTGCCGACGCCGCCTTTACCGGAAGCAACGGCAATGATGGCTTCGACGCCGGGAATGCCGGGCGTTTCCTTGGCCGCCGCCGGGGCTGGCGCATGACCATGCCCGCCGGGACCATGATTGTGGCCGGCATGGCTGCCCGCGGCAGTATGGGCCGGTTTCGGGCCGCGCGCGGCGCCGGCGGAGCGTTCGGCGGTCAGCGCCACCAGCGCCGACACCACACCCGGCACCGCCTTGACGGCGGCCTCGGCCGCGGCGCGCACCGGTTCCCAGGCCTTGACGGTCGCGGCATCGACGGTGATCGAGAAGAACACCTTGCCGTCGGTCACCACCACATCGGACAGCACGTTCTGGCTGGTCAGAGCAGCGCCATTCGGCGCCGCGACCCCCGCCAATGCGCTGAGAACCTGAGCCTTGGTAACCGCCATGATCGTGATCCTTGAGGTGCATCAGGGCCGCCACCATAGGCAAGGTGGCGGGATGGTCAATCTGGCGTGAGGGTGTTGACGCGAGCCCCCCGCCGATGACTATTGCCACCCTGAATTCGAATAACGGCCCTTCCGGGACCGGATTTTCAAGGGAGCTAAGACAATGGCGAAGGTTGCATTTCTGGGCTTGGGCGTCATGGGCTATCCGATGGCCGGCCACCTCAAGAACAAAGGCGGCCACGAGGTCACCGTTTACAACCGCACCTTCGCCAAGGCCGAGAAATGGGCCGCGCAGCACGGCGGCAAGGCGGTCAAGACGCCGAAGGAAGCAGCCACAGGCCAGGACTTCGTCATGGCTTGCGTCGGCAACGACAACGACTTGCGCGAAGTGACCTTGGGCGCGAACGGTGCTTTCGCCGGCATGGGCAAGGGCAAGATCTTCGTCGATCACACCACCGCGTCGGCCGAGATCGCCCGCGAGCTTTACGAAGCAGCGACCAAAGGCGGCTTCGGCTTCATCGACGGCCCGGTGTCCGGCGGACAGGCCGGCGCCGAGAACGGCGTGCTGACCGTGATGTGCGGCGGCGACCAGTCGATCTTCGACAAGGCCAAGCCGGTGATCGACGCCTATGCGCGCGCCTGCAACCTGATGGGCGCGCCCGGCTCCGGCCAACTCGCCAAGATGTGCAACCAGATCGCCATTGCCGGACTGGTGCAGGGTCTCTCCGAAGCGATCCACTTCGCCAAGAAAGCCAATCTCGATGTCGAGATGCTGATCCAGACAATATCGAAGGGCGCGGCGCAGTCGTGGCAAATGGAAAACCGCTACAAGACGATGGTGGCCGGCAAGTACGATCACGGCTTCGCGGTCGACTGGATGCGCAAGGACTTGAGCATCTGTCTAGGCGAAGCGCGCAAGAACGGCGCCAATCTGCCGGTCACCGCCTTGGTCGATCAGTTCTATTCCGAAGTCCAGAAGATGGGCGGTTCGCGCTGGGATACGTCGAGCCTGATGGCGCGATTGGACCGGGAGAAGTAGCGCTGCTTTCTTACCCTCTCCCTGAGGGAGAGGGTCGCGAGCAATTGCGAGCGGGGTGAGGGGTTATAACCTCAAGATAGTCCGTAACCCCTCACCCGACCGCCTCGCTGCGCTCCGGCGGTCGACCTCTCCCTATGGGAGAGGTGAAGAAGAAGCGCCTACAACAACCCCAATTCGCGCAACTCCCGGCGCATTTCCTCCGGCATCAAGGCCGCGCCCGGCGCGGCCTTGGCTAGATCGCGCGGCGCTTCCTTGTCCTCGAGATAGCGCCAGCCCTGGAACGCCTGGCGCGGCCGCGGCTCGACCGGGACGCATTTCGGATCGAGCACCAGTTTGCAGCGGCCGATGCCATCCTTGTCGGTGAACGGCGTGATGGCCAGGATGCGCTCGCGGCACATGATCTGGCCCTTGATGACCCAGTAGATCGAGCCGCCGGCGATCAATTCGTCGGCGCGTTTCGGCACCATGCGCGTGGTGTGGATGCGCTCGGGCTTTTGACCCTTGGCCTTGCGCTCTTTCTGCTTGAGCTTGATCCAGTGTTCGAGGTCGGCGACGCTATCGGTGCCGACGGAGAGCTTGATGAGGTGGAGAGGCATCGCTTTACTTCACTGCTCTTTCGCAACAATCACGATCATCTTCGCGCCTTCGGCCACCTGGTCGTCCTTCGCCACAGCGATCTCCGAAACCGTGCCGTCGAGCGGCGCGACAAGCGTGTGCTCCATTTTCATCGCCTCGATGATGGCGAGGCGCTGGCCGCGCGTGACCGCAGCGCCCTCCTCCACCAGCAGCGCCAGCACCTTGCCGTGCATCGGCGCGCGCACCGTGCCGCCGCTAGAGCCATCGCCGCCTTCATCGAGCGACAGATCGCGGAAGGCCACCTTGGTCTGCCGGCCACAGCGTAGGACGTAAACAGCGTCGCTTGTGGCAACCGCAACGGCGTCGGCCGCGGCGGCAACGCCGTCAATGGTCACCGTCGTGGTGCGAGCTTCCTGGATGACCTGCGCCGTCGCCTTCTCGCCGTCGGCGAGGATCGGCACAATCTGACGGCGCGGGCCGGACAACTGGAAGCCGTCATCGGCATCCCACGGCGACGTATGCGGCGACCGCGCGGCGTCGGCATCGCGCTCGATCTGATCGGATATGCGGCAGCGCTCGCGGGTCAGGAGTTCGCGTGCGCCGAGCGCAGCGGCGGCCTTGTCGAGGCCCTGCGGTGTTGCGCCAAGCGCCTCGAGATTGGCATCGATGAAGCCGGTGTCGAACTGGCCTTGGCGGAATTGCGGCGCGCGGCAGAGCGCCGCGAGAAAGCCGGCATTGCTGCGCGGCCCGGCGACGATGGTGTTGTCGAGCGCATTGGCGAGCACGCCGAGCGCCTGCTCGCGGGTTTTGCCATGCGCGATGACCTTGGCGATCATCGGATCGTAAAACGGCGTCACCTCGTCACCCGCGGAGACGCCAGTATCGACGCGAAGCCCCTCGCCGTCGGGAAATTTCAGGGCGATCAGCTTGCCGGTCGATGGCAGGAACGAGCGCTCCGGATCCTCGGCATACAGCCGCGCCTCGACGGCGTGGCCGTTGAGCGGCACCTGATCCTGCTTGAGCGGCAGTCTGTCGCCGGCGGCGATCTGGAATTGCCACTCGACCAGATCGACGCCGGTGACGGCTTCGGTCACCGGATGTTCGACCTGCAACCGCGTGTTCATTTCCATGAACCAAAAGCCGCCGCTCTTGAGGCCGCCGGCGCCGTCGGCGATGAACTCGATGGTGCCGGCGCCGACATAGCCGCAGGCCTTGGCGGCGGCGACCGCCGCGTTGCCCATCTCGGCGCGCAAGGCGGCGCTCATGCCGGGAGCCGGCGCTTCCTCGATGACTTTCTGATGACGGCGTTGCAGCGAACAGTCGCGCTCGTTGAGATGGATGGCGTTGCCGTGCGTATCGGCGAAGACCTGCATCTCGATGTGGCGCGGCGCGGTGATGTATTTCTCGATCAGCACGCGGGCGTCGCCGAAAGCCGATTGCGCCTCGCGCTGCGCGCCTTCCAGCGCGGTGTCAAAATCGGCATGCTTGTCGACGCGGCGCATGCCTTTGCCGCCGCCGCCGGCGACCGCCTTGATGAGCACCGGATAGCCAATCTCGTAGGCTTTCTCCTTGAGGAACTTCGCTTCCTGCCGTTCGCCGTGATAGCCGGGCACCACCGGCACGCCGGCTTTTTCCATCAAAGCCTTGGCGCGGTCCTTGAGGCCCATCGCCAGCATCGCCGACGGCGGCGGGCCGATGAAGGCGATGCCGGCGTCGGCAACGGATTGCGCGAAGGCGGCGTTCTCCGACAGGAAGCCGTAGCCGGGATGGATGCAGTCGGCGCGCGCCTGCTTGGCGGCGGCGATGATCTTGTCCGCGACGAGATAGCTTTGCGCGGCCGCAGCCGGACCGATGAGGTGCGCCTCGTCGGCGAGCTTGACGTGCAGCGCGGCGCTGTCTGCCTCCGAATAGACCGCGACCGTGCGCAGGCCGAGCCGTTTTGCGGTGCGGATGATGCGGCAGGCGATTTCGCCGCGATTGGCGATGAGGACGGTTTTGAACATGCTGAAGTCACGGACGGTCGCCGGGATACTAGCGCACCGGAGCGGCCGGCGCTGCAAGGGACCCTTGTGGCGCAGACGCCTGTGGACGCTTTGGCGGCATCGGCACGTCATCGCCGGGGGCGGCGTCGGCTTTCGGCGCGGCGGCCTGCGCTTCGACCGCGCCTTTCGGCAATGGCGGCTCGGCATTCATGATGCTGACGGCGGGAATGGAGGCGGCCGAGGGCAAGGTGTATTTGCTCGACACCGGATGGGCGACCTGTTCCGGCGCGGCAACGGCCGCCGACTGGATCGGCTCGGCCACGGGCGGCGCGGCGGAAACCGCGGCGGGCGGCTCGGCCGCCGGGGCCGGCGCGTTCCAGGCCGAGGCGTGGCGCGAGACATATTGATCGAAGGCTTGCGCCTTCATGTTGGCCTTGATTGCGGCGGCGTCGGTCAGCCAGGCAAAGGTGGCGCAGCGCTCGGCGGTGCAGCCGTCGCGCGCGCTCAGGACATGAGCGGCAATGCCGTAGCGGTCCAGTTCAATGGCGCGGCGCGAGGCGGCCAGCGCTTTCAGCGCGGCCGGCTGCGTGTCGGCGGCCTCGGTCAAGAGCGCCAGCCGCGCACCGACATAGGCGACCGCGGCGGCGGTTGCCTGCGCATCGGCGAAGACGCGGGCTTCGCAAGCCGCTTCCACCGTATCGCCGGCCCCGGCATCGAGGCAGGACAGCGCCGAACCGGGCGCTGCGGCGGCTGCGGTCAATTCGATGCTGCGCTGAACCAGCGCCCGGCGGTCGGCCGCGTCGCGGTCGAGCGCCATCTGGTTGACGACAACAAAGACCGACAAGGCGGCGCCGGCGGCAACAGTCGCCGCCAGCGCCAATCTGATCGGTCCGTTCAATGTACCGTCAACACTCATCCGTTTACTGCACCTTCGCGCCGGACATCTTCACGACGTCGGCCCATTTGGCGATATCCTTGCGCAGATAGGCGTCGAATTCGGGCGGCGTCATGACCAGCGGCACGGCGCCCTGCTTGAGCCAGGCGTCCTTGACCTCGGGCAGATTGACGACCTTGACGATCGAGGCGTTGAGCGCGGCGACAACGTCTTTCGGCGTGTCCTTCGGCGCCATGACGCCGAGCCAGATGGTCGCCTCGTAGCCGGGCACGGTCTCGGCCACCGTCGGCAGATCGGGCGTCAGCGGATTGCGCTTGGCGCCGGTGGTGGCGAGCGCACGCACCTTGCCGTCCTTGGCCAGCGCCGACATCGTGGTGATGGCGTCGAACATCATCTGCACATTGCCGGACAGCACGCTGTTGCGCATGTCGCCGGAGGCCTTGTGCGGAATATGGACGATGTCGGTCTTGCTCATGGCTTTGAACAGTTCACCGGCCATGTGGTACGGCGTGCCCGGGCCGGACGAGGCATAGTTCAGCTTGCCGGCATCTTTTTTCGCCAAAGCGACGAATTCGCCGACCGACTTGGCGGCAACGCCGGGATGCACGACCATCAACAGGTCGGAATAATTGATCGGCGCCACCGGCACGAAGTCGCGCATCAGCGCATAGGGCTTGTTCGACAACAGCGACTCGTTGGTGGTGTGGGTGTTCGACATCACCAGCAGCGTATAGCCATCGGGCGCCGACTTGGCGACCGCGTCGGTGCCGATCACCGCGCCGGCGCCGGGACGGTTTTCGATGACGAAGGACTGCTTGGTTTCGTCCGACAGATATTTCGCCAGCACGCGGGCATAGACGTCAGCCGGACCGCCGGCGCCGAACGGCACGATCATCTTGACGGTGCGGGTCGGATAATTCTGCGCCTGGACCGAGGCGGAAAAAGGCGCGGCGAAAGCCAGAACCAGCGGCAGAGCGTAAGCAATCGAACGAAGGCGGCGCATGAAAATCTCCCTGTGATAGTTTTTCGGTTTTGTCTGGTTGAAGTTGTCGCTGTGACGTGAATGCCGGACGGCGCGGTTTATTCCGTTTACGCTATGCACCGCCCGGAGACTTGAAACTCGGCGCCAGATCGCTGGCCACCGCGAAGGCGCCCTTGCCCTCGATCGAGGTCATCGCCACCGTGGTGCGCAGGTCGGAAACGCCGCCGCCGGCGCCTGCTGCCAGAAGCGCCGCCGCCATTTGCGCATTGTCCGGCGCCTCCGCGATGACCATGAAGTCGTATTCCCCGAAGGTGACGTAATAGCCGATCAGCCGGCCGCCGACCTTGCCGAGAAGGCGCGACACTTCCAGCGCCCGGTCTTCCGGGTGAATCAGCATGCCCTTGATCGCGGCGCGGGTGTAGCGCCCTTGCGTGATGTAGACCGGCATGCCCCCTCCTCGCGTCTGAACGGCTCAGAACGCCTGATCGCCATAAAAGCAAAACGAAGACGGCAATGCCAGAGTGACCGCTTTTGACTTGCGCATGATCTTTATCCGAAAACCGGTATCCACCCACGGATCAAGTCCGAGGGCATGCTTTTCGGAGATCATGCGGTTAAACGCGGTCGAGCTGGCTTTCCTTGGCGACGCGCTCGAAGGCTTCGCCGGAGCTTTTGATGCGGTACTGATAGTCGTCGCTTTCCGACGGCAGCAGTTTGATCACCGTATAGGTGCCGGACGCCGCGGCGCGGCCGAAATTCGGCGAGGTGAAGTACACCGTCTCGCCGACGGAATATTTATGCCGCACGATCGGCAGTTCCGGCGCCGCCGGCTGCACCGGCGGGCTGTAGGTGCGGATCATCTTCGGCGCGGCCGTGTCCTTGTTGGCCACTTTGGCGGCAACCTTTGCGGATTCTTTGGCGGCTTCCTTGCCGGAGGCCACTTTCGCGGCGATCTGCGCAGCGATCTTCGACACCGTCTTCGACAGAGTCTTGGCGGCCGCCCTGGATTCCGCCTTCGACGGCGGTTTCACCGCAACGGGCTTTGCCGCCGGCTTGGCGATGGCCTTGCCCGCGGGCTTGGCGGCCGGTTTGTTTGCCGGTTTGGACACGAACGCCGCCGTCGCCGGCCTGGCGCCGCGCGTCGTTGTCGCGGCAACACGGCGCGACGATTTCGACGCCGGTTTTTTCACCGACGTACGCGCGCTCTTGTCCGCGGTTGAATTTTTGGCGGATTTTTTGACACCCCGGGAAGCCTTGGCGGGCCGCCGGGCGGTCTTCGTCGACTGAGTACCCATGCCTGCAATATAGCAGTTAATTGGAAAAAAGGCGCGAACTTTTTTGGGCAAATATCTTAATATTATCAGTATGTTATTAAGGTGCTTATGGTTAATTTGAAACCTTTGCGGGTGCTTCCCGCCCAGGCCCGGCCTCCCCGGCCCCCGACGACACTTGCGGCCCCGCCAGGGCGGCGGCCTTCGGCCTATTGCCCGGCGGGGCGTGGAACTCTGGCGGTCGCGGCGCGTTTTCGCTGCGGGTCACGGGAGACATTCATCATGCGGCTACTGCTCGGCATTATCCTCGGCGCGCTCCTCACGGTTGGCGGCGCCTATGTCATCGACTCGAACAACGGGGCCAATCCGACCGACACCACGGCTGTGGCGGAACGTCCGATGGTGAACTGGGACGTCGTCGGCGTGAAATGGCAGCAGTTGTCCGACCGCGCCCGCTCTGGATGGGTCCGCGTGACCGGCTAGTCGACGCTAGCCCGCGGGCGCATCCTTGAAGCCGGCGGCATCGAGCGCGCGGCGCACCAGGCCGGAGCTCTTTGCCTCTTCGATGAGGCGGCTCGCCGTGCGCAACGCGCCCGGCCGGCCTTTCGGCACGGCGACGCCGATGCCGGTTTGCTGAAAATGACCGCTCAGCACCCGCGCACCCGGCACCTGCGGCAACATCCCGACAAAGGAGTCATGCGACAGCGCGAAGGCATCGCCCTCGCCTTTCTGCGCGCGCGCCGTCATCAGATCGACGCCAGCGACTTCCTCCACCGTCGCGAGCGGCGCGGTGCGGGCGGCACTGCGCCCGGTCGTGGTGTTGGCGATGGCGACGATGCGGATGCCGGAGCGGTTGACCTCGTCGATACTCTGAATGGTCGAGCCGGCCGGCACCAGATAGGTCGAGGCAATCATGTAATAGGCCGGGCCGAAATCGACCCTGCCCTCGCGCGCCGCGTCGCGCGGCATGAAGGCGATATCGCAGGCACCGGAGGCGACCGCGTCGGTGACCTGCCCCGAATTGGAAAATAGCTGCATGGAGAGCGGCAGCTTGAGCGTGTCGGCGAAGGCGCGCAGCAGATCGACGGTGACGCCGCGCGGCTCGCTAGCGCCGTCCTTGACCGCGAAGAAGGCCGACGCCGCCGGCGCCAGCACGACGCCGCCGCGCAACACGCCGGTCGGCGCGAGGTTATTGATGTCGGCGGGATCGATATTGTCCGTCATGCCGAAACCCTAGAACTTCTCGACCCAGGGCCGCAATTCGATTTCCTGCGACCAGGCGCTGCGCGGCTGTTGCAGCACCTGCAAATAAGATTGCGCGATGGCATCGGGATCGAGCATCGAGTCAGGCCTGTCCGCGGGCTCGGGCCGGCGCGCGCTCTTGATGCCACCGTCAATAACAAAATGCGCGACGTGAATGCCCTGCGGGCCAAGCTCGCGCGCCAGGCTTTGCGACAGGCCGCGCAGCGCGAACTTGCCCATGGCAAAAGCCGCCGACTGCGCATAACCCTTGACGCTGGCGGAGGCGCCGGTGAACAGCAGCGCACCCTCACCTTTTGGCAGCATGCGACGCGCCGCCGCCTGCGCCACCAGGAAACCGCCAAAGGCGGAGATGGCAATGGTCTTTTCGACCTCGTCCGGATCGAGATCGATCAAAGGCCCGCGCACGCGATAGCTCGGATTGTAGACGACGACATCCGGCGTGTTGCCCTCAGTGTCGAGCTGCGCGAACAAGGCCTCGACTTCGTCGCGCTTGGCGGCGTCGCAATTGTACGTGCGCGCGCCCGTGGCGTCGGCGAATTCGGCGAGCTTGACCGCCGAGCGCGCAGCGAGTGCGACTTTGATCCCGGCGGCGGCGAAGCTGCGGGCGAGCGAGGCCGACAGGCCGGAGCCGGCGCCGACGATGAGGGCGGAGATAAATGGCATGGAGGGTTACCGTTCTGAGGAATGAACTTCGATCCCGGCAGCCTGCCGGACCAGCGCCAGAATCTCAAACCATTCCTTTTCTTCTTCGGTTTCGCAGGTCGACGTTAGCGACCATCGCGCCTCGGTGATCGCTTCTTCCGGCGACGTGCAACCGAAAACGGACATGCACTCCGTCTCGCCATTGGTTATGTCCATGTAGTAAACGAGCCAACCTGTACCTGTTCTTTTCTCGATCTTCTGCATGGCCTCCTCGCTTGCGACCGAGCGCAAATCCTATGCCTAAATCGCTTCCCCGTCATGCCCGCACTTGTTGCGGGCATCCACGTCTGCCTTTGCGTGGCAAGAAGCAAGACGTGGATGGCCGGGACGAGCCCGGCCATGACGACGGTGCGAGGCGTGCCGTCAAATCGCCGCGTCCGAACGGACGACGGCAACGACCTCGAACTGGTCCTTGTCGTCATCGCTTTTGGCATAGGCGTTTAAGGCATCGCGCGCTTGCGCGATCGCCTCCTCCGGCGTCCAGCAGCCTTCGACCTGGATGCTGTCATCCTCGCCATCGAAATAGACGACGAAAACTTCCCAATCGTGGCCGGGTGGTTTTTTGGGTTTGGTGGGCATTTGTCACTTGCCTGTAGGGCGCGTTAGCCGGAGGCGTAACGCGCCGTTCAAACCGAGGCAATGGCGGATTACGCTTCGCTAATCCGCCTTACTGATTCTCGCTATACGCCATAATTCGAATCAGTCGACGGTCGCTGAATAGTCGAGCGCGACGAGCCTGTCGTCATACCGACCCCAATCTGACGCCTTGGTTCAAAGAGGCATGGTTCATCGCCCACGCCGCAATAATCCCAATCCGGAAAGCCGCGATGTGCGCGCAGCTTCGAGGCTTCCACTTCCGTCAAAGGGACTGCAGCCTTCGCAATAAGCAGCGCGCCTTTAGGCGAACACCAAACGACGGGACACAGCATCTCACGACGGTCAGATGTAAGCCGAACATAGACTTTGCCTATGATTACGTTATCGGCGTTGCCGACCACTCACATCCTAAACACCCCAAACCTCGTCTCCGGCACCGGCGCGTTGAGCGCGGCGGAAAAGGCCAGCGCCAACACCCGCCTTGTCTCACTCGGCGCGATGATGCCGTCGTCCCACAGCCGCGCGGTGGCGTAATAGGGATTGCCCTCTTCCTCGTATTGCTCGCGGATCGGCGCCTTGAAGGTTTCTTCTTCGTCCTCCGACCAGGCGCCGCCGCCCGCCTCGATATTGTCGCGCTTGACGGTCGCCAGCACTGAGGCGGCCTGCTCGCCGCCCATCACCGAAATGCGCGAGTTCGGCCAGGTGAACAGAAACCGCGGGCCGTGCGCGCGGCCGCACATGCCGTAATTGCCGGCGCCGTAGGAGCCGCCGAGAATGAGCGTCACCTTCGGCACCTGCGCGCTCGCCACCGCGGTCACCATCTTGGCGCCGTCCTTGGCGATGCCGCCGACCTCGTATTCGCGGCCGACCATGAAGCCGACGATATTCTGCATGAACAGCAGCGGAATGCGGCGCTGGCTGCACAGCTCGATGAAGTGCGCGGCCTTGAGCGCGCTTTCGGAAAACAGAATGCCGTTATTGCCGAGAATGCCGACCGGCATGCCGTGGATGCGGGCAAAGCCGGTGACGAGCGTCGTGCCGTAGAGCTGCTTGAACTCGTCGAACTCGGAGCCGTCCACCAGCCGCGCGATGACCTCGCGGATGTCGTATTGCTTCTTCAGGTCGACCGGCACGATGCCGTCGAGTTCATTGATGTCGAACAGCGGATCGCGCGGCGCGGTCAGCGGAATGTCGGGCTGCTTCTTGACGTTCAAGTTGGCGACGATGCGCCGCGCCAGCGACAACGCATGATGATCGTCCATCGCCAGATGATCGGCGACGCCGGACTGGCGCGCGTGAATATCGGCGCCGCCGAGATCCTCGGCGCTGACCACCTCGCCCGTTGCGGCCTTTACCAAAGGCGGGCCGCCGAGAAAAATGGTGCCCTGGTTCTTGACGATGATGCTCTCGTCCGACATCGCCGGCACATAGGCGCCGCCGGCGGTGCACGAGCCCATGACCACGGCGATCTGCGGAATGCGCATCGCCGACATCGTCGCCTGATTGTAAAAGATGCGGCCGAAATGCTCGCGGTCGGGAAACACCTCGGTCTGGTGCGGCAGGTTGGCGCCGCCCGAGTCGACCAGATAAATGCACGGCAGCCGGTTCTCGCGGGCGATCTCCTGCGCGCGCAAATGCTTCTTCACGGTGAGCGGATAATAGGTGCCGCCCTTGATGGTCGAGTCGTTGCACACCACCATGCATTCGCGGCCCTCGATTCGGCCGATGCCGGTGATCAGGCCCGCGCCGTGAATGGCGTCGTCGTACATCTTGTTGGCGGCGAGCGGCGACAGTTCGAGAAACGGCGAGCCGGGATCGATCAGGTTCATGACGCGGTCGCGCGGCAACAGCTTGCCACGGCCGACATGGCGCTCGCGGGCGCGCGCCGGCCCGCCGAAGGCCGCCTCGGCGCGTTTGGCCTGAAGCTCCGCCACCAGCGCCCGCATGCGCGCGGCATTGGCCTGGAATTCCGCGCCGTTGCTGTCGATTGCCGTGCCGATCTGGGCCACGCAAAACCTCCCGATTCCTTGTCGCCGCCACTATGGCGCGCCGCAAGGCTTTAGGAAACGGCGTCGGGCGGGCATAAGCTTTCGGCCTGACGATCCAAGGAGAACAGCCATGATTACCCGCTTTCCCGGCCTGACCCCCACCCGCTCGCGCGCCGTCGTCCATGACGGCCTGGTGCTGACGGTGGCGGTGACGCCCGACCCGGCGCCGCCCGGCATTTACGAGCAGACCGTCAATACGCTCAAACGCATCGACGAAAGCCTCGCCATGGCCGGCAGCGACAAAAGCCGCATTCTCTCGGCGATCGTCTATATCGCCGATATCACCCGCAAGGAGGAAATGAACAAGGCCTGGGACGAATGGGTCGACCGCGCCAATCCGCCGATGCGCGCCTGCCTCGGCGTCGATCTCGAGCCGCCGCATCTGGTGGAGATCGTCGTCACCGCCACATCGCGCTGAACATTGGCGCGCTGAGGTTTATGCGCGCCGGCGGAACGTAGGCGCGGCGGCGACGTTCTCCTTTGTGCAGATTAACCGGGGCGGTATGTGTCACATCCCGGTAGGTGATATGGCTGTTTTCTGAACAACTCCGGTTTCAGGCTATGCCAGTCCTTCATGGCCTGCAAGGGTGTCTTGCTGCCCAAGGCTGATTGCGGAAGCTGCTGGTTGTAAAGCAGCACGTAACGATGCAGCGT
>CAMBQQ010000075.1 GCA_945870035.1 Rhizobium sp. Q54
TGCCGTGAGACAGAGGGAAAAATGGCTCAATCCGACGCATCTGCGCCTCGGAGAGTAGAAACAAACCATCCATGGCGACGCCTCCTTGCGCCGCCAGTGAATCAATCGACCACCTGATCCGCAAGATATTTAATGGGTCCTGAGCCTAATATTTCTTGGTTAATGCGAAGCTAAAATTGGTGCACTGAAAGGATGAGTAAACCGGCTTGGCGGTGACGCGCGGTTAACCTTGCGTTAACCAAGAAAATTTTGGGCGCAAAAAAAACGGCGGGGCCATGCCCCGCCGTTTCGCCGTTGTTGAGGTAGCTTCGCCTTAGCCGAAGAGCGACAGCACCGCCTGGTCAGCCTGGGCCGACAGCGACAGCGCCGTGGTCGACAGCGACTGGCGGGTCTGCAGGGCGAGCAGGTTGGCGCCTTCCTGGTTGGTGTCGGCGAGGACGAGGCCGTCGGCGCCGGTCTGCAGGGTGTTGATCATCGACTTGGTGAAGTCCTGACGGGTCTGCACGACCGAGAGCGACGAACCGAGAGCCGAAGCCTGGGTACGCAGCGTGGTCAGCGAGGTCGTCAGCGTCGAGCTCAAGGTGTCGAGCTGGGCGTTGTCGGCAAACACGCCCGAGGTGGACGCGGCAATGCCGAGGTTGGTGCTGGTAATGGCGACAGCGGCGCCCGAAGCGTCCTTGGTCTGGACGTCGATCGAGGAGGTGCCGTTTTCGTTGAAGTTCACCTTCAGCGTGTCGCCGTTCAGCAGGTTGACGCCGTTGTAGCCCGAGTCACCCGTGGCCTTGTCGATCTGGGTGCGCAGGGCGTTGAACTGCGTCAGCAAGCTCTGACGGACCGCCGAGAGACCGCCGCCCGAACCGGCCGCCAGGGTCAGCGAGTCGGTCGCGTCACCGGTCACGGCGGAAGCCGTGACACCCGTCACGCTGATCGACGAAGCGGTGAGGTTCTGCAACGACAGGAAACCGCCTGCCGACTTCGACGCCTTGACCTGCGAATTGAGGCTGGAGTGGGCGTTGATCGCAGAAACCATCTCGTCGACGGTCAGCGGCGAGCCGACCACACCGTTGGTCGAAGACTGACCGCTGGTGAAGCCGAGAGCGGCGGTGGTGCCGAGCGCGTTGCCGGCATCGTCGGCGATCGAGATGTTGTTGCCGGACGTGTTGGTCAAGATGAGATGGTTGGTGGAGTCCAGCGAAGCGACAACTGTCGTATTGGCATCGGCAGCGACCAACGCGGCGTTGATCTTGGTCACGACCTGCGCCATCGAATCGCCGTTGGCGAGTGTGCTGACTGCAACGGCCGCGCCGCCGTTAAGATCGGCGCTGGTGATGTTGACCGTGCCGGTACCGCCGGTGCCGAGAGTCGCGCCGTTGGTGGTGCCGGTCATGGCCGCCGCCGTGATGCCGCCATCGACGTCGATGTCGACCGCAACACCGTTGGCAACGCTGAAGGTCAGCTTGTTGTTGACCGAGTTCGAGGAGTTGGTCGCCGCCGACAGGGTCGTCGCGGTGCCGGCGGTAACAGTACCGGCCGACGAGTCAGAGCGCGCCTGCGACACCGTCGCCTGCAACTGCTGAACCAGCGAAGTCACGGCGGTGAGGCCGTTGTTCGCCGCCTGGATGGTCTGAATGCCGTTCGACATCGAGTCGAGCAGGCCGCTCAGATCGCTGGCGCGGGCGCCGAGCGACGAAGACGTGAAGAAGTTCAGCGGATTATCGGGGGCCGAGTTAACCTTTTTGCCGGTGGCGAGACGATTCTGCGTCGTCTGCATCAGCGAAGCCGTGTTCTGGAGCGAAAGCAAGTTCGCCCGGACGCCGGCGGAGAGAGTAATACCCGATGACATGTCAAAACCTTTCTGGTTTGCCGTACTGGCACTTGAGCCCACGCCGATCTTTTTCAGTCGGCGTGTGGCCTCGCGCAGAAATTGTCACAGGGAGTGTAACGGCGGGTAAAAGCGTATGGTTAATGCATTGCTAATGATGAAATTTGTGTGTGCGGAATTATGCCGCCATTATTCATGGCGCGCTAACACGTCTTAGCAGGGTCTTAAAAAACGGGAACGGCGCGCTACAGCGACTTGCTGAACGCCAGCGGCTGGCTGGTCTTGCTGCTCGGCACATTGGCGCGACCGGTCGCGCCATAGGTCGAAGGCGCCTGCTTGCGCGCCATTTCGCTGGAGACGCCGCGCACGATGCCTTCGGACACGGCGTGCGCCGTCGCCAGCACCGTCAGATTGGTTTGCAGCAATGCGCGGAAAGCGTCATGGCGCTTGCGCAGCCGGTCGAGCACATCGGGCAGGTTTTTGGCGATCAGATCCTTGGCGGCGCCGACGCGCTCGGTTTCCGCGGCATAGGCGCGCGCCAGTTCGACCTTGGTCTCGTCCTTTTCCAGCGCGTCGCGCAGGCGGCCGACGCGCACACGCGCGGTCTCCCGTTCGACCGTATCGACCAGCCGATCCATGATGGTGTTGAGGTTGGCGATGGCGCGGGCGGCATCATCGGCGTTTGTGATTGGCGGCTGTTTCGCGGGCTTGTTCATGTTCATGACTCAAGTTCTTGCTGGTTCATGACCGGACTTCTTGTTGCTGGAGCAGGGCGCTGTAGACCTGATCCGCTATCCCAATGCCGCCGGCCTTGGCGAAGCCCTTGGCGTATTCATCGGTCAGGAACGAGCGCCAGATGCCGGTGGCGCCATTACCACCCATCGGGCCTTCGCCTTCCAGCCCGGTGAACATCTGCTGGAACATACTGTTCAAGAACACCGCCTCGAAATCCTGCGCGGCGGCTTTCGCCTTGGCCTTGCTGGCGTCGGAATAGGTTGCGCCGGGAACCGCTGCCTTGAACTTGGCCGCGGCCGGCGCATTGCTTTTGAGCAGGTCGAGGGCGTTCGCGCCGGGTGCGGGCAGAGCAAGAGAAGGTGACATGCTTCCCATCACATCACCTCGATGTCGGCTTGGATGGCGCCGGCGGCCTTGATCGCCTGAAGGATGGCGATCAGGTCGCGCGGGCCGATGCCCAAGGCATTGAGGCCATCGACCAGTTGCTGGAGAGAGACCCCGTCCTTGACCAGCGCCAGCTTCTTGCCGTCTTCCTGCACGCCGATCCGGGTGCGCGGCACCACGGTGGTTGCCGCGCCGCGTGGCACGAAGGCGCCCGGCTGGCTGACCTGCGGGGTCTCCGAGATAGTGACGGTGAGGTTGCCCTGCGCCACCGCGACCATGGACACCCGCACATCGCGGCCCATGACGATGATGCCGGAGCGCTCGTCGATGACGATCTTGGCGGCCAGATCGGGCTCGACCTGGAGCTGTTCGATCTCGGTCAGCAAAGAGATGACATTGCCGCGGTATTGCTGCGGTACCGTGATGCCGACCGTGCCCGGATCGAGTGATTCCGCCGTCGGCACGCCAATATAATCGTTGATCGCCGCGGCAATGCGCTTGGCGGTGGTGAAGTCCGGATTGCGCAAAGCCATGCGCAACTGGTTCTGGCGATTGAGATTGAATTCGATTTCGCGCTCGATCAGCGCGCCATTGGCGATACGGCCGACGGTCGGCACGCCGCGCACGATCTTGGCGGCTTCGCCTTCGGCCTGGAAACCGCCGATCGCCACAGAACCCTGGCCGACCGCATACACATTACCATCGGCGCCCAACAGCGGGGTGACCAGCAACATGCCGCCTTGCAGGCTCTTGGCGTCACCCAGCGATGAGACAGTAATGTCGATGCGGGTGCCTTGCGTCGAGAAGGCGGGCAAATTGGCCGTCACCATTACGGCGGCGACATTACCAGTACGGAGCGTTTGTCCACGGACATTAACGCCCAGCCGTTCCAACATTGCTTGGTGTGATTGCTTGGTGAACGGAATATTGTTCAGCGTATCGCCGGTGCCGTTGAGACCAACGACAAGGCCATAGCCGATCAACTGGTTCTGGCGCACGCCCTCGATATTGGCGAGGTCTTTGATGCGCGAGGTCGCCCCGGCGTTGACCGAGGCAAACGAAATCAGGACTGCCGCCACAAGGGCGGTGAAGCACGTCCGCGTCATCACTGCTCCCCAATGTGACCGGTTAAGTCCTCTCAGTAGTGCGAATGCCGTGCCAGACCGGGACAAGCGGATAAGTCATTGAAAATTCAACGCTTTCGTTTGTTGTCGAGGAACGTGACGGCGTCCCAAGCCCGGCAGCAATGCTCAGGTCCGGCAGAATTTGCCGGGCATTTACCGGGGGTTAACCATAAAGGGGCAGGTTCCGAGGGTCGGTGGCAGAACGCCCGGGAGCCTATCGGCGGAGACAAGCGAGATGCGCATTTACGGGACCAACGCGGCCGCCACGGCGGCCAAGCCGAGCGGGGCGCGACGGGCGGCCGCCGGCGGCTTTTCGCTGGGCGAAGCGGCGCAGCCGCAAACCACCACATCGGCCCCCTCGTTACGCGCGGTGTCCAGCCTCGACAGCCTGATGGCCCTGCAAGGCATCGAAAGCCCGACCGAACGCAAGAAGCGGGCAGTGACCAAAGGCCGCAAGGCGCTCGACGTGCTCGACGACCTCAAGATCGGCCTGCTCGACGGCTCGGTCACCCCTTCGACCCTGGCCCGTCTCAAAGTGGCGGCCGACGGCCTGTCCGAGGAAACCGGCGATCCGGGCCTGGATTCGGTCATGAGCGAGATCGGCCTGCGGGTCGCGGTGGAGATCGCCAAGGCCGGCATTCGCTAGGCTTTTGGCGCTTTAACCAAGTTCCGCCTTTTCCCCGAAGTCATTGAACTTTCGCACTATTCTGTCATGCCGGTGGCGTGCAGGGAGATGTTGTCGCCTGCGTGGCGGGCGTATATAAGCTCGCCGCAACGGCAGGGGGACGTCTCGTAATAATAAAAGTTCAGGGGTCAGTGGGATGCTAGCCAAAGTAAAGCCTTATCGTCCGACCGATAAGGAGCCTTTCATGAACGATCGCCAGCGGGAGTATTTCCGCGCGAAACTCCTGGCCTGGCGCGAAGATATTCTGAAAGAGGCCAAGGAAACGCTCCTGCACTTGCAGGAGGAGAACGTGAACCACCCGGATCTGGCCGACCGGGCCTCGTCCGAGACCGACCGCTCGATCGAGCTGCGTTCGCGCGACCGCCAGCGCAAGCTGATCTCCAAGATCGACGAGGCGATCGCCCGCATCGACGACGGCACCTACGGCTATTGCGAGGAAACCGGCGAGCCGATTTCGCTGCGCCGCCTTGAGGCCCGGCCGATCGCGACGTTGTCGGTCGAAGCCCAGGAACGCCACGAGCGGCGCGAGAAGGTCTACCGCGACGATTGAGGCGAGGTCTTAAGCGGACAGGAATTCAGGAATGCCCGGTAGAGATGCCGGGCATTTTTGCTTTCTTATCCCTCCCCTGAAAGGGGAGGGTCCGGCGCGCATGCGCCGGGGGTGGGGTCTGACTCTCCACGCCGCGAACCCCACCCGGCCGCTCGCAAGGGCTCGCGTCCACCCTCCCCGAAAACGGGGAGGGATAAGAAGCGCGAATGCCGCGCTTTCGCGTATCACCGATTTAATTTCAAACAGCAGACGTGCCTGCCTTCGCTAAAGCTTCGGCAAGGCAAGCGAAATCGCCCCTGTTATTTGCGGCGCGGGGTCGCCGTAGCCTGATAAGTGCCTTCCAACGTCGCCCCCCAACGAGGGCGCGCGGAACGCCGGGGTCCAACAACCCCATAGGCTCGTGGGAAAAGGGTAGCAAAACCCCACGAGGATCCACGCAGTTGCTGGGTTGTCCCGGCGCTCCGCGCGCGGTGTTTATAGGTTTGCTCCGCATCGCCCCCGGTGGTCGTGCCTTTCAAGCGACCTTCCTTACGAAAGGTGCGCCTATCCACCGCTCTGGGCCCAAACAGTGGACCAGCATTTCTGACCATGCCGGCCACTATCGCCAGTGGGGCCCCGTGACGCACGGCTGGTGCGCCGGGACGATGCGGCTTGGACCGCCGGCCGGGTGTTTGCGTCGCATCTCCAACGCCCCGACCAGCCACCGCTCCCCGCCCCAGCATCTGACGACGCTGATCAAACGCCCCTCGTAGTTGGGACGGGATGTGCGGTATATAGACCTAATATTATATGGGGTCAAGAGCCTACTTGGAAATAAATCCGAATAGTTTTATCCCTCCCCGGTTCCGGGGAGGGTGGACGCGAGCCCTTGCGAGCGGCCGGGTGGGGCGAGGGCTGAAGTCTATCTCAGGTAAACCCCACCCGACCCGGCTTCGCTCTTCGAGCTACGCCGGGCCACCCTCCCCCTGCGGGGGAGGGATAAGGACGTGCGCATTGACCCCGGCGTTTGTCCGATGTTTCTATCGAGATTCCAAAGCGGCTGCCCGATGGACATCGCCATGGCTTTTCATATTCGCGACGAGGAAACCGACAGGGCTAGTACGCACGTTGGCGCGCCGCGAGGGCGTCAGTCTGACCGACGCGGTGAAGCTCGCAGTTCGCCATGAACTGATGAGCGGGCAGGATCAGTCGGCGCTGCGCGATAGACTGCGCGCGATCGCCAAAGAGATCGCGGCGCTGCCCGACACCGGAGCGGAACCTGACAAGGCGTTCTACGACGCACTGTAGGGGCGTTGTTCGTCGATCCTTACGCGCCTGTATGGCACGGCGTTGCTGTACAAGGGTGATGATCTTGCCAAGACGGAGCTGGGAAGAGGGATTAAGCCAACTTAACGACGCCAATATCCAAACGCTGCATGTTCTACAATAGCAAGTCGTGGATGGCCGGGACAAGCCCGGCCATGACGGCGGGGTTATCGTGTGCCCGTTTCAAAACGAACACACCCTCCGGCAGGGGAGCTACCGGAGGGCGCGTCGTGGACGCCGTTAATCGCTCGCGAGACGAAAACGGCGTGGGAGCTCAAAAGCGTTTCAAGAAGTTCGAGTCGTCCTCATTCGAAAACTGTTTCTCGTCTTGACGCTACCAAACGGTGGGTGAGGGCAGGGCATCTGCCGCTCACCCGACCCACCCGCACTGTCGCTTGGGTGGATCGTTTCCCCGGACTTTTGAGAAGTCCGGGGCAGCGCCTCTCCCCGCGGGATTAAGGGAGAGGGAATTTCCTAGAACGGCAGGATCACGTCGAGCACCTGCTGGCCGTAGCGCGGCTGCTGCACATCGGTGATCTGGCCGCGGCCGCCGTAGGCGATGCGCGCCTGCGCGATCTTGTTACTGTCGATGGTGTTGTCGCTTTCGATATCCTCCGGCCGCACCACGCCGGCGACGATGAGTTCGCGGATTTCGAAATTGACGCGGATTTCCTGGCGGCCTTCGATGACGAGATTGCCGTTCGGCAGCACTTGCGTGACCACACCGGCGACATTGGTCGACAGCGCTTCCGAGCGGTTGACCTCACCCTTGCCTTCGCTCGACGCCGTCGAATCGCCGGAGAAGATGCGCGTCGGCAGCGCCGAGTTGAGGATCGGCAGCTTCTGCTTGCCGAAGAAATCGGTGACGCCGGAATCCTCGACATTGGCGCGGCTGCGCTTCGTGCCGTTGTCGAGTTTGGCGCTGTCGGTGATGTTGACTTTGACGGTCAAGATGTCGCCGACCTGGTGCGCGCGCTGATCCTTGAAGAAGGCGCGCGAGCCGTTGCGCCACAATGAATTCGGATTGTACGACGCCGGCTGCGCCGCCGGCATCGGCATCTGCACCGGTTTGTAGCCGGGCCGGGTCGTCGGATTGTCGACCGCGGCGAGCGCCGGCGGCTCGCCGATATTCTTCAGCCGGTCCAAAGCAGCGCAGCTGCACAGCAGCGAAGCCATGAGGCTTGCCAGGATGGCGCGGCGCGCGATGTTCATGATCTGCATCGACTTATACTTTCACAAGTTGGACAAAGGCGGATACGCGACGGCGGTCGTTTACTGTCTGGTTTCGGTTTGCGACGGCACGAGATTGGCGGCCAGCCGCGGCGAGCCGGTCGAGATGACGACGCGGCCGGGCCCGACGATGACGCCTTGCACGGTGCGCTTGGACTGTTCGTTGAGAACGGAGATGACGTCGCCTTCGGCGCCGCCTTCGACCGCCTTGCCGCGCACCGTCAGCGTGATGCCCGGCACTTCGTAGACGAGGGTGACGGTCTCATTGCGCTGCACCAGTTCGGGCTTCATCACGTCGGCTACGCGCAGCGGCTGGCCGGCGCGCAGGTTGTTGCGCGCGGCCATGCCGATCACCTGGTCGCGGTTGCTGACCGCCTCGCGGCCGATCTCGGCGCGCGGGCGGCGCTCGACGATGATATCGGACACCTTGATGATGGCGCCGCGATCGACCGCGTGCGACAAAATGACGACATCGGCGGTGACGGCGGCGCGGCCATTCATGCGCAAGGTGCTGACGCCGGCGTTGCTTGTCGGAATTTCCAGCGCCGCGTCGAAGCGGCCGCTGCGCGGATCGTAAGCGATGCGGGCGACGCGCGGTTCGCCCTTGGCGTTCGGCTCGACCTGGATTGCGGTTGGGTCGCGTTCGAACTTGACGGTGATTTCCTTGGCGTCGCCGAGATTGAAGCGCGCCGACAGCGAGCGCGCCACCGCGGCCTCGACATCGGCGACCGGGATTTCCCGGCTGGCGCGGGTGACGACGACTTCGCTGAGGCCGTTGGTGTCGAGGCCGATCAGCGCGTGCGCCCGCACGGCTTCCACCACCGCTTCGGCCGGCACGACGCCGGTGGCGCCGAGATCGGGGGCGCGGAAGATCGCGACATTGGCGATGATGCCGGCATTGTCGATCAGGTCGCCGACGCGGACGATCCCGCCGGTAACCAAGGCTTCGGCCTTGAGTATGGGACGCGCCGGCTCGGCCGCGTAAGCGGCGGTGCTGAGCGCGGCGACGAGGGCGAGTGTGATGGTGCGGATCATGTCGATACCTCAGCGCATCAGGTTGGAAGTTGCCGACAGCATCTGGTCGGCCGCGGTGATGACCTTGGCGTTCATCTCATAGGCGCGCTGCGCAGCAATCAGGTCGGAGATTTCGCTGACCGCTTCGACATTGGCCGTTTCGAGATTGCCCTGCATGACATTGCCGAAACCGTCGGAGCCCGGCGTTCCGTTCTGCGCCGTGCCGGAGGCCGGCGTTTCGAGGTACATGTTGTCGCCGATGCCTTGCAGGCCGGCCTTGTTGACAAACATGGCGAGTTCGAGCTGGCCGATCTGGGTCGGCGTGGTCGAGCCGGGCACGGTCACCGAGACCTGGCCTTGCGCGTTGATGGCGACCGAGGTGGCGTTCTGCGGCACGGTGATGCCCGGCTGCACGACATTGCCGTGCGCCGTCACCAAGCGGCCTTGCGCGTCGAGCTCGAACGAGCCGTCGCGGCTGTAGGCGGTGCGGCCGTCAGGCATCGTGATCTTGAAGAAGCCTTCGCCGCGGATGGCGACGTCGTAATCCTTGCCGGAGGCGGCGAGGCCGCCTTGCGTCATGATCCTCGGCGTGCCGACTGCTTTGACGCCAGAGCCGAGTTCGATGCCGGCCGGCAGCATGTTGCCCTGCGCCGAGGTCTGCGTGCCGACGCGGCTGACGTGCTCGTACAGAAGATCCTGGAATTCGGCGCGCTGGCGCTTGTAGCCAGTGGTGCGCATGTTGGCGATGTTGTTGGAGATGACCTGAACGTTGAGTTCCTGGGCCATCATTCCGGTCGCGGCGGTGTGCAATGCTCGCATGGTTTATTCTCCGGCCTTAGTTCGGCACTTCGGCCAGCTTCTCAATCGCGGTGCGACTGAGATCGGCTTGCTGCGACAGCATGGTGGCGACCGAGGTGTAGTTGCGCGTGACCTCGATCATGCGCGTCATCTCGACGACCGAGCGTACGTTCGACTTTTCGATCGAGCCCTGGACGATGTACGAATTCGCGTCCGGTATCGGCTGCGCGCCGTCCGGCGCGGCGAAGGCGCTGGAACCGTCCTTGCGCATCAAACCGGGGTTTTCAAACGTGGCGAGGCGTAGCTTGCCGCGCTGGGATTCGGTAGCGGCGTTGTCGCCTTCGCGCACGCTGATCGTGCCGTCCTTGCTGATCGTGATGTCCTTGTCTTTCGGCTGCATGACGATCGGGCCGGCGTCGCCCATCACCTGGAAGCCTTCGCTGGTGACCAGCTGGCCCTGATTGTTGACCTGCAGGGCGCCATTGCGGGTGAAGCGTTCGCCGTTCGGCGTCTGGATGGCGAGGAAACCGTTGCCGGCAATGGCGACGTCGAGCGGATTGCCGGTGCGCTCCATCGCGCCTTGCGTCATGTCGGTCCAGGTGGCGCGGTCGCGCACGAAGGACACCTTGGCGTCGCGCTGCGACAGGTTGCCCTGGCGCGCGGTCTTGCCGATGAATTCCTCGAACACCGCGCCGTTGGCCTTGAAGCCGGAGGTGTTGATGTTGGCGATATTGTTGGCGACCACGTCGAGTTCGCGGCGCAGCGCGACCTGGCGTGACAGTCCGACGAGCAGGGTATTCTGCATCGCGTATCTCCCCTTGAACCTCACCGGTCCGGCGCCGCCACTCCCGAGGCATAACCAGACCGATCATCGAGGCCGCCAAAGCTCTCCCAAGCCGGCGGCTGTCCCTTTAAGTGCAGCCGCCGTGCCAACCGGGTTAACTCCGCAAATTCAATGACTTGGTAAAATCGCGGTGTTGCCGCGGTAGGGCAAAACTAGCCATGTCCGGCGATAGACCGGCAAAAAGTGCCGGTCGGAAGGCGGTTTGAAAGCTTCTGTTAACCATACCGACCTAGCTTCCACCGTCAGGGGCGCGACATCGTTTCGACCGCCGGATTTTTTAGTGGTGAAGCCGGTCGCCGGCCTCCCGCGCAAATGCGAACTGGGGTTTCTGATGGCCAAGGCACCGAAAAACGCTGATGCGGATGAATCGGCGGAAGGCGCGGCGCCGGCCAAGAAGAGCAAGCTGCCATCGATGAAGGTGATGATCATCGCGGCTGTCGGCCTTGTGGTGGTCGGCGGCGGCGGCTTCGGCGGCTACAAGATGTTCGCCAAGCCCAAGGCCGAAGAGCCGAAGAAGGAAGTCGCCAAGCCGGCGACCTTCGTCGATCTGCCGGATGTGCTGGTCAACCTTGCCAGCGCCGGCTCTGACCGCACGCAATATCTCAAGGTGAAGATCGTGCTCGAACTGCCCGACCCGCTGCTGGTCGCGCAGATCCAGCCGCTAATGCCGCGGGTCATGGATGCGTTCCAGACCTACCTGCGCGAATTGCGGGCAACGGATCTCGACGGCTCGGCAGGCCTTTACCGGCTCAAGGAAGAATTGACCCGCCGCGTCAATGTCGCGGTCGCGCCCAACAAGATCACGGCGGTGCTGTTCAAGGAAATCGTCGTTCAGTAACGCGAACGGTTCGGCTTACAGACGGCAAGGCTAGAAGACCACCAGCTCATGGCGCAGAAAGACCAGATCGATCAGGACGCGCTCGCCGCCGAATGGGGCGTCGCGCTTGAATCGGAAGCCGGCAGTCCCGCGCCGGCCGCCGAAGAAGCGCCGACGTCGGGCGCCGATCAGGCCGCCGCGCAATGGGCGGCGATGGTCGACGACAGCGCCAACTTCCAGTCGAACAAAGGCGGCGCCGAACGCATCCTCAACCAGGAGGAAATCGACAGCCTGCTCGGCTTCAGCCTGGCCGATGTGACGCTCAACGACAATTCCGGCATCCGCGCCATCATCGACTCGGCGATGGTGTCCTACGAGCGCCTGCCGATGCTGGAAATCGTCTTCGACCGCCTGGTGCGGTTGATGACGACGAGCTTGCGCAATTTCACCTCGGATAACGTCGAAGTCTCGCTCGACCGCATTACGTCGGTGCGTTTCGGCGACTATCTCAATTCGATTCCGTTGCCGGCGATCCTCGCCGTGTTCAAGGCGGAAGAGTGGGACAATTTCGGCCTCGCCACCGTCAATTCGAGTCTTATTTACTCGATCATCGACGTACTGCTCGGCGGCCGCCGCGGCGCTTCGACGGTCCGCGTCGAGGGCCGTCCTTACACGACGATCGAAACCAGTCTCGTCAAGCGCATGATCGAGGTCGTGCTGGCCGACGCCGAACTGGCGTTCAAGCCGCTGTCGCCGGTCAAGTTCAACATCGACCGGCTCGAGACCAATCCGCGCTTCGCCGCGATTTCGCGCCCGGCCAACGCCGCCATTCTGGTGCGCCTGCGCATCGACATGGAAGACCGCGGCGGCAATATCGAACTGCTGCTGCCTTACGCGACGATCGAGCCGATCCGCGCCACGCTGCTCCAGATGTTCATGGGCGAGAAGTTCGGCCGCGACCAGATCTGGGAAGGCCATCTCGCCACCGAAATCGGCCAGGCTCAGGTCGGGGTCGATGCGGTTTTGTACGAACAGCGCCTGCCGCTGCGGCAAATGATGAATCTCAAGGTCGGCGACACGCTGATGCTGGGTCTCAAGCCCGATGCGCCGGTGACGGTGCGCTGCGGAGACGTCACGTTGACCGAAGGCCGCATGGGCCGTGTCGGCGACAAGGTCGCCGTCCGCGTTCATCGAAACCTGCGCAAGCCACGGACGACATTCGCCATGTTCGAAAAGGCGGACGAGCCAAGCACCCGGTTGGAGGTTCAGTGAGCTACGGATATTTGATCGAGAGCATGGTGTCGGTGCTGCTGCTGATGACCATTCTTTATTGCGTCCGCCTCAATAACCAATTGCGGTTGCTGAAGGCCGATGAGCAGTCGCTGCGCGCCACCATTTCCGAATTGATCACCGCGACCCAGATCGCGGAGCGCGCCATCGCCGGCCTCAAAGCGACCATGCGTGAGGGCGAGCAGACCTTGAACGAGCGGTTGCAACGCAGCGAGGCCGTCACCACTGAATTCGACCGCCAGCTTCAAGCCGGCGACGAATTGCTCGGCAAATTGATCCGCATCACCGGGGCCGGCAAGGCCGCCGAAGAGCCGGCAACGCCGGATGCGCAATCGGTCGCCGCCGCGGCGCAGGCTTTCGCCGAGCGCGCGCGGGCGCGGCTCAACGGGCTTGCAGCATGACCCGTAAGGCGCGCGACTTCCGTCTGATCCCGGTGGTGCTGGTGGCGGCGGTCTGCCTGCTCGGCCTTAAAGTGTCCGGCATTATCTTCGACGGCGGCTATACACTGGCCGACCGCTTGCGCGACCGCGTCCAGCCGCCCGGTCTGACGGTGACCGATCCCGACAGCATTCCGGAATTTCCCAAGATCACGTTCTTAGAACAGGGCGCCGATGGGCAAGACGGCAATGGGCCGTGGGCGCGCGACATGTTCGGCTATGGCGACCAGGCGAAGAACGACGTGACCGGCTCGGTCGCCGTTAAACCACCGGCAACCGGCGCGGCGGCGATGGCTGCTGCCAATACTGCCGCCGCCAATGCGGCCGCGCGCGCCGCGGCATCGAACGCCGACATCACCAACTCAGCCGGCGGTGGTGAGAAGAAGCCCGATCCGAACGCCGGCCCGCCGCTCAAGGTGAGTGACAAGCCGCCGGCGGCGACCAAGCTTGATGTCGGCGGCGAGGCGGTGCCGTTGGCGCCGCAAGGCAAGATCAATTCGCCGGGCGAGCGCGCCATTCTCGGCCGCTTGCAGGACCGCCGGCAGGAACTTGACGATCGCGGCAAGGAACTGGAAATGCGCGAAAGTCTGCTCAAGGCGGCCGAAATGCGCCTCGAGGCTAAGGTCAACGAGCTGAAGGAAATCGAAAGCCGCATCAAGGTGGCGAGCGGCGCGCGCGAGGAAGCCGAAGCGCAGCGCTTCAAGGGCATCGTCGCGATGTACGAAAACATGAAGCCGAAGGACGCGGCGCGCATTTTCGACCGCCTCGACATGCGTATTCTGGCCGAAGTGGCGACGACGCTGAAGCCGCGCACGATGTCGGAAATCCTGGCGCAAATGACGCCGGAGTCGGCGGAAAAGCTGACCGTCGAATTGGCGAACCGCGCCAACGCCAAGGTTATGCCGGCGAGCGTGGGTGAGTTGCCGAAGATCGACGGCAAGCCGAGGAGCTGAGGCGAGGGGCGGTTTATGCGAGCGCGCGCCAGGCTTTCAGATCGACGTGTTAAGCTACCGCTAAAGCGCGCTCGACCGCTTCCGGCTCTCGTTCAATCACTTTGAGATAGGCGCGCACCGCGCCGTCGGGTGATGATCTGTTCTGCTCCCAATCGCGTACGCGCGGCAGGCTGAATCCATAGCGCGCGGCGAACTCCTCTTGCGTCAGGCCGAGTTTGTGGCGCAACGCCTTGACGTCAATTTCGTCAGGAACATGGACACGGTAACTGCCGGGCACTGCTTCGCCGCGTGCGATGGCAATACCCTCATGGGCGGCTCCAATCAGCTTTTTGCCGAGCTTGCTCATTTTAAGTTCTCCGTCCTGACGTTGCCCGCTTGGCCGCGCCGGCGCGATATTCCTGTTCGTATGTCGCCAGCGCTTTTTTCAGTTCATTCCGTTCTGCTTGTGAAATGTTGTCCCGCTCGCCTTTGTCGAGAACGACCAGCAATAAAGCCGGAACGTCATCCGCACCGTTGAAGTGAATAGTCCGGTAGCCCCCGGATTTTCCTTTGCCTCGCCCGGCGAACCGGACTTTGCGGCATCCTCCCGTACCGACGATCGGAGCCCCTATTTTGGGATTGGCAGCAATGGCTTCGACCATTAATTGCTGCTCGTCTTCCGACAGGCCGACTTCGCGCGCGCAGGCGATGAAAGTCTGGGTTTCGATGACCGCTTTCATAGAAACAAGACTACGGAGATTCCGTAGTCCGTTCAAGCGGAATTTGGTTGCCCGGCAAGTGCCTTGCTCCCCCCATACCGCCGATTTTTCAGCAATTACGCGCAACTTCGGCCTCACGGTTAATGGCCCGTTAAACGCGATTTCCTAGGCTCAGGCGGCCGGCACCTCGCCGGGTGGAACAGTTTGATGACGGCTTTGCCACTCGCCTTGAAAAAGATGCGTGCGGGCGCGCGCGCAGGCGAAGGCGTTTGCGCTGGCCGTTGCCGTCCTGGCCGGCCTGTCCGGCGCGGCGCTTGCCGATGACCCGGTCAAAGGCGAGATCAGAATCGTCAACGAAGCCAATTATACGCGGCTGGTGTTTCGTCTCGACGAGGCGGTCGACGCCAAGGTGCGGCTGTCGGGCGCGATCCTCATTATCGAATTCAACAAGCCGGTGTCGGTCGCGGTCGATCGCATTAGCATGGGCGCGCCGGAGATCATCAGCGCGGCGCGGCGCGATCCCGACGGCAAGGCGATCCGCATCGCGCTGGCGCAGAAGCTCACCGTCAATTCCATTCCGGCAGCGGAGCGGCTTTATGTCGATCTGTTGCCCGATCCGTGGAGCGGCGTGCTGCCTGGTTTGCCGCAGGATGTCGTCGACGAACTGGCGAGCCGCGCCAAGCTCGCCGAAGCGCAACTGGCGCGGCAGCGCCTGAGCGCCAAGCAGAAGGCGACGCCGCCGGTGCGGGTCAAGGTCGCCAAGCTGCCGACCTTCATGCGCTATGTGTTCGAAATGCCGGGCAGCGTCACGGTGACGCCGGCGCGCGCCGACGGCAAGCTGCTTTTGCAGTTCGACAGCCAAGTCCGATGGGATCTCGCCGACGCCAAGGCGACGATGCCGCCGACGTTGGAGTCGATCGACGCCGAGGCCGATTTCGATTCCGTCACCGTCGTGTTCACGCTCAACGGCACGCCGGAAGTGCGCTCGTTTCACGACGCGCGCAGTTTCGTCGTCGATGTCGGGCTGAGCGGCGACGCCCCGCAGCCTGCGCCGCAAGCCGAAAGCGGCAAGAAGCCCGCGGCGGCGAAAGCCGTTGCCGGGCCAGCGATTGCGCCGCCGGAAACCGTGCCGGCGAAAGGCGCGGCCACGATCAAGGATGCACCGGCTATCAAGGATGCGCCGGCGAAAGTGTCGGCCAAGGAAGCTGCGACGCAGCCGGTCAAGAATACCGTGAAGCAAGCTGCACCTCTGGCAGCCAAGCCGGTCGTGCAAACAACGCCACCAGCGCCGCCTGCGCCTGTCGCGCAGGCGCCTGTGCCGCAAGCCCCGGCCGTTGTGCCGGCCCAATCGGCCAACCCAGCCGAAGCAGTCGATCTGGTGCCGCCCGCCGCAGCCGTCGAACCGGTTGTTGCTCCTGTTGCTGTCGCGCCGCCCGCACCGGCACCCGCACTCGTGCCGGCACCGGCTGCGGTACCTGCGCCCGCGCCGGCCAAGGTGGCGGAAGCGGCGCCGCCGCCTTCCGATGGCGCGATCGGCGCTATCGTCAATGCGACCAGCGACAGCCTGCGCATAGAATTCCCCTTCTCGAAGCCGACTCCGGCGGCGGTGTTCCGCCGCTCCGATACGTTGTGGCTGGTGTTTGACAATGCGCCGACGATCGATCTGTCGGCGCTGACACGCGGCAGCAATCCGGCGGTCCGGCAAGCGACCTTCACGCGCGGCAAGGACGGCGAGGGCATCGTCCGGCTCAAGCTGTCGCGCCCGCAATTGGCGAGCGCCTCGGCCGACGGTCCGGGCTGGATCGTCACGCTCGGCGATACCGCGACGCAGGCCTCCGGCGCGCTGGCGATTGCGCGCAGTGTCGTCGGCAAGAACAAGTCGAGCATCATTGTGCCGTTCGAGGCCCCGCACCAGGTTCACACGATCGACGATCCTGACCTCGGCGACCGGCTGATCGTCGTCACCGCGCCGGCGCCGGCGCGCGGCTTTCTCAAAGGCCAGGATTTCGTTGAATTGCGCGCGCTGCCCTCGACGCATGGCGTCGCGGTGCAGCCGATCGCCGACGATGTGACAGCCTCGATCGAGCCGGACAAGATCGTCATCGGCCGGCCCGGCGGGTTGTCATTGTCGGCGGCGGCGACCGGCGTGGCGCAGCAGCAGATGTCGCCCGGCTTTCGCGCGCTGACTTTCGATACGCAGACCTGGGGCTTCGACCGCAACGCGCCGTTTCTCGAACGGCAGGCGGAATTGATTGGGCTGGCAGCAGCGGCGCCGGCGGCCAAGCGCAAGCAGGCGCGCTTCAATCTGGCGCGCTTCTATCTGGCGCGCGAAATGGGCGCCGAAGCCAAGGCGGTGCTCGACGTCGCGCTGTCCGAACAGAAAAGCGCCGACGACGTCACCGGCAGCGTGCTGCGTTCGATCGCCAACATGATGCTCGACCGGCCGGACGAGGCGCTCAAGGAATTGTCCAGCGCGCAAGTTGCCGATCAGCAGGATGCGCCGGTCTGGCGCGCCATTGCGCTCGCCAAGCAGGGCCAGTGGGCCGAGGCCTATGCCGGCTTCAAGACGGCCGACAATGCCGTGCGCGCGCTGCCGGTGGAGATGCAGCGCATCGCCATGCGCGCCGAGATGCGCTCGGCGATCGAGGTGCGCGACTTCGCCGGCGCGACGCGCGTCGCCAATGAATTCGAGACCATGGGATTGCCGGCCGATTTCGAGCCGTCGGTGGCGGTGCTGACCGGGCGGCTTTATGAAAATCTCGGGCGCAAGGAAGACGCGCTGGTCAGCTACCGCTCGGCCGCGGCCTCGCAGGATCGCCGTTCGGCGGCGCAAGGGCGATTGCGCGAGATCGAGATGCTCAACGAATCCGGCGACATGCCGCGCCAGGAAGTGGTGCATGAGCTGGAGACGCTGACGACGACATGGCGCGGCGACGAAACCGAATCCGGCGGCTTGCGGCTTCTGGCGCATCTCTACACCGAGGACAGCCGATTCCGTGACGCCTTCCACGTCATGCGCACGGCGCTGCGCTCGCATCCCAATTCGGACATGACGCGCAAGATCCAGGACGAGGCGGCGGCGACGTTCGACAGCCTGTTCCTCGGCGGCAAGGGCGACGCGCTGCCGCCGATCGAGGCGCTCGGCCTGTTCTACGATTACCGCGAACTGACGCCGATCGGCCGGCGCGGCGACGAAATGATCCGTCGGCTCGCCGACCGGCTGGTCTCGGTCGATCTGCTGGATCAGGCGGCGGAGCTGTTGCAGCATCAGGTCGACAACCGCCTCAACGGCGCGGCGCGGGCGATGGTGGCGACCAAGCTGGCCACCGTTTACCTGATGAACCGCAAGCCGGACCGCGCGCTCGCCACCTTGCAGAAGACGCGCACGGCGGAACTGTCGAACGAACTGCGCGACCAGCGGCTGCTGCTTGAGGCGCGCGCCATTTCCGACACCGGCCGCCATGAGCTGGCGCTGGAAGTCATCGCCAACATCAAGGGCCGAGAGGCGATCCGCCTGCGTTCGGACATTATGTGGGCGGCCAAGCGGTGGCGCGACGCGGCCGAGCAGATCGAACTGCTGCATGGTGAGCGCTGGCGCGAGTTCACGCCTTTGACCGAAATCGAGCGCGCCGACATTCTGCGCGCCGCCATCGGCTACGCGCTCAGCGACGAGCAGATCAGCCTGACGCGGCTGCGCGACAAATACGCGGTCAAGTTCGCCGACGGGCCGGAGCGCCGCGCTTTCGATGTCGTGTCGACGCCGATCGGCACCGCCGGTCCCGAATTTCGCGACATCGCCAACAAGATGGCGGCGACCAATGCGCTCGATGCCTTCCTGCGCGATCTGCGTACGCGCTATCCGGAGGCGGCGACGCCGGAGGCCGAACTTGCCAAGGAGCCGCCGAAAACGCCCGCCGCCGACGCGCCGAATGCTGCGGTCAGCGATGCGGCGAAAACACCGGTCGCCGCCGCCAAACCGTTCACCCCTGGTCAACTGGTCGCGCCGCCGGCGAAAGCCGCCGCCGCCTTGCCCGCCGGCTCCGCCATGCCGCCGAAAGTGCCGAGCGGCACGCCGCTTAAGCCCGACACGGCTGCGGCCGACAAGACGCCGACCGGTTCGATCAAGCCGCGGATGCCGCCGACCTTCGGCTATATCCGCTAGAGCAGTTGTAGCGTCGCTCGGCGCTTAAGAACTGTAGCTCTGGATCAACGATCCCGCGACCAGGCTCCAGCCGTCGACCAGCACGAAGAAAATCAGCTTGAACGGCAATGACACCACGACCGGTGGCAGCATCATCATGCCCATCGACATCAGCACCGACGCCACCACTAGATCGATGATCAGGAACGGGATGAACAGCAAAAATCCGATCTCAAAGGCGCGCTTTAATTCGGAAATCATGAAGGCTGGCACCAGAATGCGCAGCGACAGATTCTCGGGACTTTCCGGCTGCGGCAGCTTGGCCATGTCGACGAACAGCTTGAGGTCCTTTTCGCGAACATTCTTTTCCATGAAGGCGCGCAGCGGAATGACGCCGCGCTCGAAGGCCTGCTCGGTGGTGATCTCGTTGGCGATCAGCGGCCGCACCGCGGTGTCGTAGGCGGTCTGTAGCGTCGGGCCCATGACGAAGGCAGTGAGGAACAGCGCCAGCGACACCAGCACCGCATTGGGCGGCGCGGTCGCGGTGCCGAGCGCGGTTCTCAGGAGCGAGAGAACGACGACGATACGCGTGAACGACGTCATCATCACGAGGATCGACGGCGCCAAAGACAGCACCGTGAGCATCGCGATCATCTGGATCACGCGCTCGGTCAGGCCGGCGTTCTGGCCCAGATCGACGTTGATGCTCTGCGCGAGGGCGGGCGAAAGGCCTGCGAGGATCAGTCCTGTTACTCCAACCGCCACCGACAAAAGTCGAACACGGCGGTCGGAAAGACCTGTCAAGTTTTACCTGGTGGACGGCCGAGCAGGCTGGCCATCTCTTCTTCGAGATTGTCGAAAACGTTTTTGGTCGGCGCCGGCGGATAGCTGGCGCGCGGCGCGCTCGCACGCGGCTCGCTCGCACGCGGCTCGGCCGGGGTCTCGAATTTCGGCTCCGGCTTTGAATCGAATGTCGGTTCAGCTCGGGTTTCGAATTTCGGATCGAGGCGAAGCTTGTAGTCGCGCCCAGGCTGACGCTGCGCAGGCTCGGCCGCCTTCGGCGGCTGCGCCAGCGGGTCGGTGACCGGCGGGCGGCCTTCCGGCATCGGCGCGCGGCGCAGAGCGGCTTCCAGTTGCTGCGCCATTTCGGCTAGATTGTTGTCGCTCTGCTGCGGCGCAGCGGCAACCGGCTCCGGCACCACGTCAAGCGGCGGCACGGCGCGCACGACCGGCGCTTCATGACGCGATTCTTGGCGCGGTTCCTGGCGTGATTCTTGGCGCGTTTCCTGGCGTGCCGGAACAGGCGGCGCAACTTCCGGCGGCGTCAGCTTGGTCGACAGTTCGACCGCCAGGTTCGAGAGGCTGTTGCTGTCGGACGGGCGCGGACGGGCGCCCGGCTCCGGCGGCAACCACGGCTCTTCGGTCGCGGACGCGCGATAGGGCCGCGGCGCGGCGACCGCGGTCGGCTCGCTGGCCGGCTGCAACGGCCAGGCGTTCTCGGCCGGCGCCGGTGACTGACGCGACGACGTTTCGCGTGAAGGCGTCTCGCGCAGTTGCGGCTCGGATCGCGCCGGCTCGCGGGCCGAGGAGGCGGCGCGCACAATGTTCTGTTCGACCACCACGTCGGTCGGGCCGCCGATCATCAAGAGATGCTCGACATTGTCGCGGCGGATCAGGACCAGGCGGCGGCGGCCATCGACCGGCGCGGCATCGATCACGGCCAGGCGCGGCTGGCGGCCGCGCGCATTGGCGCCGCCGAGGCGGTTGGCGCCGAAGCGGCGCACCAGCCAGGCGGTCAGACCGATCAGGGCAAGCACTACCGCAAACGCGATAAAGAACTTCGCGCCGAGCGGCATCGACTCGCCAAATAGATCGAACATCAAAAGCGCTCCGTACTTGTTACTTTTTACTACTCACGCGGCCGCGGGGCTGACCAACGCTGGTGTGGCCGAGAATCGTCCCATTCGTTAATGCTATTAGGCACGTTTTGCCGCCCCGGACACTACATTACTATTAAGGGCACCTCGAAAAATAGCATGCCCCTCGGCCCCGTGCGAGTCTGCTGCCCTGACGGCATGATTCTAGGAGACTGACGATGGGGCAGCTCGGATTTTTCGATGCGGATAATCGGCTGGCGGCACTATCGGCGAAAGGCGATC
>CAMBQQ010000076.1 GCA_945870035.1 Rhizobium sp. Q54
CGTCACAGGATCGAGAATATGTTCGGCAGGCTCAAAGACTGGCGACGTATCCATACCCGTTACGACCGATGCGCCCACACCTTCATGTCAGCAATCTGCATTGCTGCAGTCGTCATCTTCTGGCTGTGATCAATGAGTCCTGACCCTAAATCAAAAACTTCGCCGGCGGTGACGGTCGTCACACCGGCAGGACCGCGCACCAAAAGGTGCCCGGCATCGTCGAGGCCTTCAAAGCGGCCGGAGAATTCACGCCCCGGCAGCCGCACGCGAATGTCATTACCGAGACCGGCGGCGCGCTTGAGCCAGTCGGCGCGGATCGCGGCAAAGCCGCCGCCGCGTGCCCATTGCGCCAGCCGGCGCTGCATCGCCTGCGCCAGCGCGGAAAGCAATTGCGGCGGCGTGACCGTGGCGCCGGCCTCCGCCAGATCGGTCGCCGGATAGGGCGTGCCGGGCGGATGGGCGACGCAGTTGACGCCGAAACCGATCACGACCGCGAAAGCCGGATCGCTCTCGCCTTCGATCAGGATGCCGGCAAGTTTCGCCCCGCCGAGCAGCAGATCGTTCGGCCATTTCGCTTTCAGGAGCGGCCCGAGCTGCGGCGCGCATTCGGCGACCGCGTCATGCAAGGCCAACGCGGCGACAAAGGAAAGCTGCGGTGCGAGCGCCGGCGGCGACGGGTCGCAGAGCAACAAGGAAGCGTACAGATTGCCTGGCGGCGAGGTCCAATTGCTGCCGCGGCGGCCGCGGCCGGTTTGCTGTTGGCCTGCCGAAATCCACAACGCGGCGCGCTCACCGGCACGCGCACGCGCCAGCGCCTCGGCATTGGTGGAGCCGAGCGTCTCGTAAGCTATATGCCGGACCCCCGCCAGGTCCGTGGCTTCGCGGTTCATTCAGTCAAAGCGCAGCGTTTCCGCGCAGCTAGAAAAGCGACTTCGCCGCCGCCGTCGCAGCCACCAGAAGCGGCGCCGGATAGGCGAAAAAGACGATGGTCAGAATACCGCCGGCGCCGAGCACGACCCGCAGCAGGAACGGCATGCTGTCGAACGGTTTTGCCGGTTCGTCGAAATACATGATCTTGATGATCAGCAAATAGTAGTAAGCGCCGACCACGCTGGCCAGCACGCCGATCACCGCCAGCACATAGAGACCGGCCTCGATCGCCGCAAGGAACACATAGAATTTGGCGAAAAAGCCGGCCAGTGGCGGAATACCGGCAAGCGAGAACAGCAGCATGGCGAAGAAGAAGGCCATCGCCGGCTTGCTGCGCGCCAGACCGGACAGGTCGCTGATTTGCTCGACCGCAATGCCATCGCGCCGCATCGCCAGGATGCAAGCGAAGGTCGCCAAAGTCATGACGACATAGATGCTCATATAAACGAGCACGCCTTGCACGCCCTCGGCGGTGCCGGCGGCAAGGCCGACCAGCGCAAAGCCCATATGGCCGATCGACGAATAGGCCATCAGGCGCTTGATGTTCTTCTGGCCGATGGCGGCGAAAGCGCCCAGCACCATCGAGGCGATGGCGACGAAGACGACGATCTGCTGCCAGGAATGGGTGATGCCGGGGAACGCGACGATGGTGGCGCGCACGAAGATGGCGATGCCGGCGACCTTGGGCGCGGCGGCGAAGAAGGCCGTCACCGGAGTCGGCGCGCCCTCGTACACGTCCGGCGTCCACATATGGAACGGAACCGCCGACACCTTGAAGCAGAAGCCGGCGAACAGGAACACCAGACCGAAGATCAGCCCGATGCTGGCGCCGCCCTGCGTTGCCTTGGCGATCCCGGTGAAGTTCACCGTGCCGGTGAAGCCGTAGATCAGCGAGGCGCCATAGAGCAGCATGCCGGACGACAGCGCGCCGAGGACAAAGTATTTGAGACCCGCCTCGGTCGAGCGCGCATTGTCGCGGTTCGAAGCGGCGATGACGTAGAGCGGCAGGCTCATCAACTCCAGGCCGAGATAGAGCGCGATCAGGTCGGAGGCCGAGATCAGGATCATCATGCCGAGCGTCGCCAGCAGCACCAGCACGCCGAACTCGGCTTTCTGCAATTTTTCGCTAGTCAGGTAATCGAGCGACAGGATCAGCGTGCCGGCCGAGCCGGTCAGCATCAGAAGTTTGAGGAAGCGCGCGAAGTCGTCAACGACGAAGCTACCCTCGAACAGCACCAGCCGGCCCGCCGGCAACATAAAGACGCAGGCGCCGACGCCGACCAAAAGCAGAATGCACAGCCAGTTGACGAAGCGCGCTGCGCCGTCGCCGGCAAAGACGCCGATCATCAGCAGCGCCATGGCGCCGACCGCCAGCACGATCTCCGGCAACACCGGCAGCAGGACGTTGATGTCGTTCAGACTGTTCATCGCGCGACGCTCACAGGATTGCTGGTCGTTGCCGCCGTCTTGGTGGCGATCGCCTTGTTATAGCCGTCGAGCAGTTGCGTGACAGACGCCGCCGACATGTCGAGCACCGGCTTCGGCGCAACGCCGAACAGAATGGTGAGGATCACCAGTGGCGTGAAAATCACCGCCTCGCGCAGGCCGATATCCTTGATGCCCTCGAGCGCCGGTTTGAGCGTGCCGTAGACCATCTTGCGATAGAGCCACAGCGCATAGGCCGCCGACAGAATGACGCCGAGCGTGGCGAGACTGGCGACCGGGATATTCGCCTTGAAGGTGCCGATCAAAGTGAGAAATTCGCCGACAAAGCCGGACGTGCCCGGCAGGCCGACATTGGCCATCGTAAACACCATGAAAATGGCGGCGAAGATCGGCATGCGCGTCACCACGCCGCCATAAAACTTGATTTCGCGCGTGTGCATGCGGTCGTAAACGACGCCGACGCACAGAAACAGCGCCCCGGAGACGATGCCGTGCGATATCATCTGGAATACCGCGCCGGCGACGCCCTGCTGGTTAGCCGCGAAGATGCCCATGGTGACGAAGCCCATGTGCGCGACCGACGAATAGGCGATCAGCTTTTTCACGTCCTCCTGCATCAGCGCCACCAGCGAGGTGTAGATGATGGCGACGACCGACATCGTATAGACCAGCGGCGTGAAATCGAGCGACGCCAACGGGAACATCGGCAGCGAGAAGCGCAGGAAGCCGTAGCCGCCCATTTTCAACAGGATCGCGGCGAGGACCACCGAGCCCGCCGTCGGCGCTTCGACATGCGCGTCCGGCAGCCAGGTGTGCACCGGCCACATCGGCATCTTGACCGCGAACGAGGCGAAGAACGCCAGCCAGCACCAGGTCTGCATGCCGGCCGGGAAATTGTAGCGCAGCAGCGTCGGAATGTCGGTCGTCCCCGCCTGCCAGTACATCGCCATGATGGCGAGCAGCATCAGCACCGAGCCGGCCAGCGTGTAGAGGAAGAACTTAAACGAGGCATAGACGCGGCGCTGGCCGCCCCAGATGCCGATGATCAGAAACATCGGGATCAGGCCGCCTTCGAAGAACAGATAGAACAGCACCAGATCCAACGCCGAGAAGGTGCCGATCATCAGCGTTTCCAGAACCAGAAACGCGATCATGTATTCCTTCACCCGCTTCTGGATCGAGGTCCAGCTGGCAAGAATGCAGATCGGCATCAAGGCGGTGGTCAAAATGACGAAGGGCAGCGAAATGCCGTCGACGCCCATGTGATAGGACGAGACGCCGAGCCAGTCGTATTTTTCGCTGAACTGGAATTCAGCCGAGGTGGCGTCGAAGCGATAGACCATGACCAGCGATACAGCGAAGGTGACCAGCGTGGTCCACATCGAGATCCAGCGCGCCGTGCCCTTGGCGAGCGGGCCGTTGCCGCGCACCATCAGCATGATCAAAAGGGCGCCGAGCAACGGCAGGAAGGTGACGACGGAGAGGACGGGCCAGTTCATGTTAGTGTATCCCCGCCGAGAACATGAACCAGGTGATGAAGGCGGCGGCGCCGATCAGCATGGCGAAGGCGTAGTGATAGAGATAGCCGCTTTGCAGCCGCACCACGTTGCGCGTCACGTCGAGGACGCGGGCCGAGACGCCATCGGGGCCGAAGCCGTCGATCAGCCAGCCGTCGCCCTTCTTCCAAAGTTGATGGCCGATCCATTTCGCCGGACGCACGAAGATGATCTCGTACAGTTCGTCGAAGTACCACTTGTTGAGCAGGAAGCGGTACAAAAAGTCGTGCTGGCGCGCGAGTTCGACCGGGATGTCCGGCCGGCGGATATAGAAGTGCCAGGCGATGACGAAGCCGATCACCATCATCACCGTCGGCAGCAGCGCGATGTGCAACGGCACATGATGCAGGTCGTCGAGCACGGTGTTGGTCTTGGCGAAGGTCAATGACTCGCGGAAGAAATGTTCGACGCCATGGCCGGCGAAAACGTCCTTGAACGGCAGACCGGCGAGCACCGAACCGATGGCGAGGAAGCCCAGCGGGATCAGCATGACCATCGGGCTCTCATGCGCCTCCTTCCAGTGCTTCACGTCGTGCGGCGCGCCGTGGAAGGTCTTGAAGATCAGGCGCCATGAATAGAACGAGGTCAGCAGCGCGGCGGCGACCGTACAGACGAAGGCATAGAGCGCCATCGGGTTTTTGCCGACGAAGGCCGCTTCGATGATCGCGTCCTTGGAGAAATAGCCGGCGGTCAGCGGGAACCCGGTCAGCGCCAGCGTACCGATAATCATCACGATATAAGTGAACGGGATGCGATCCTTCAGCCCGCCCATGTTGCGGATGTCCTGCTCGTGGTGCATCGCGTGGATGACCGAGCCGGAACCGAGGAACAGCAGCGCCTTGAAGAAGGCATGCGTGAACAGGTGATACATGCCGACCGAATAGGCGCCGCAGCCCATGGCGACGAACATGTAGCCGAGCTGCGAACAGGTCGAATAAGCGACGATGCGCTTGATGTCGTTCTGAACGAGACCGATGGTGGCGGCAAAGATCGCCGTGGTCGCGCCGATGAAGGTGACGAAGGTCTGCGCGTTCGGGGCGAGTTCGAACAGAGGCGACAGCCGCGCCACCATGAACACGCCCGCGGTGACCATGGTCGCGGCGTGGATCAATGCCGACACCGGCGTCGGACCTTCCATCGCGTCCGGCAGCCAGGTGTGCAGCAGGAACTGGGCAGACTTGCCCATCGCGCCCATGAACAGCAGCAGGCAGATCAGCGTCAGCGCATCGGCATGCCAGCCGAAGAAGTCGATGGACTTGCCGGTCAACGCCGGCGCCTGCGCGAACACGGTGTCGAAATCGACCGCGCCGGTCATGGCAAACAGCGCAAAAATACCGAGGGCAAAGCCGAAGTCGCCGACGCGGTTGACGACGAAGGCCTTGATCGCGGCAGCGTTGGCCGATGGCTTCTGATACCAGAAACCGATCAGCAGATAGCTGGCGAGACCGACGCCTTCCCAGCCGAAGAACATCTGCACCAGGTTGTCGGATGTCACCAGCATCAGCATGGCGAAGGTGAACAGCGACAGATAGCCGAAGAAGCGCGGCCGGTACGGGTCCTCGTGCATGTAGCCGATCGAATAGAGGTGCACGACGCAGGATACCGAATTGACGACGACCAGCATCACCGCGGTCAACGTGTCGATGCGCAGCGCCCAGGCGATCTTCAGGTCGCCGGAGACGATCCAGTCGAAAATCGGTACTCGAATATCCTGGCCGCCGAAGCCGACCTGCGCCAGCGCGATCCAGGACAGGATCATCGAGACGGCAAGCAGCGTCGTGGTGATCAGTTCAACGAGACGCGAACCGGACGCCGCCGGCTCGACCGGGCCGTGGCCATGATCGTCATGGCCATGCGCGGCGTGATCGTGTCCATGGTCGTGCGCGGCATGGGCGTGCGCCTGCGCTGGTTGCGAGCCGTCATCACCTGCCGGCGGCGCCTCGCCCGGAAAGCGGGCGCGCGCGCCAAACAGCGCAATCAGGCCGGCGAGAATGGCCCCGAGCAGCGGCAGAAAGACGATGGCCTGATACATCAGACATTTCCCTTGCGCATGATCTTGACCGAAAACCGGTTCCCACTGGTCGGGATCATGCGCGTTAGCCCTTCATCAAATTAATATCCTCAACCGCGATGGTGCCGCGGTTGCGGAAGAAGACGACGAGAATGGCGAGGCCGATGGCAGCTTCCGCCGCCGCAACCGTCAGCACGAACAGCGCGAACACCTGGCCGACGATGTCGCCGAGATGGGTCGAAAACGCCACCAGGTTGATGTTGACGGCGAGCAGGATCAGCTCGATCGACATCAGGATGATGATCACGTTCTTGCGGTTCAGAAAGATGCCGAAAATCCCGAGCGTGAACAGGATGGCGGCAACCGAGAGATAGTGACCGAGACCGATTGTCATGACGCGCTCCCGGGCGTGTTGCTGCTGGCTGTGTTGCTGCCCAGCCCCTGCCCTTGCCGCACCTTGACGACATGCATCGACATTTCCGGCGTGCGCGCATTCTGCACCGAGATGTCCTGCCGCTTGACGCGCTCCTTGTGGCGCAGCGTCAGGACAATGGCCCCGATCATGGCGACCAGCAGGATCATGCCGGAAATCTGGAAGAAGAAGACGTAGCGCGTGTAGAGCACGAGGCCGATGGCTTCGGTGTTGGTAATGCCCGCCGGGATCGGCGCGGTAATCGCCGCCGGCACGCCCGGTCCGATGACCCAGGCGCCGACCACGAGCAGAAGTTCGGCAAGAAAAATGCCGCCGAGCAGCAGGCCGACCGGCAGATATTGCAGCACGCCGCGCTTGAGCTCAGCGAAATCGACGTCGAGCATCATGACGACGAACAGGAACAGCACCGCGACCGCGCCGACATAGACCACGACCAGGATCATCGCCAGGAACTCGGCGCCCATCATCACGAACAGGCCCGACGCATTGACGAAGGCCAGGATCAGATAGAGCACCGAATGCACCGGGTTCTTCGACGCGATCACCATGAAGGCGCTCGCGACCAGAATGCCGGCGAAGAGATAGAAGAAGAGTGCGGCGATCATCGGAAAGACTCTTCGGTGAGGCACGGCCAAACTGCGCGATGCGGCCTATTCCCTCCCCCCTTGAGGGGGAGGGTTAGGGAGGGGGGTAAAGCCGAGAGCGACGAGCCGTGCAACATACCCCCCTCCCGGCGCGAAAGGCGCGCCGACCTCCCCCTCAAGGGGGGAGGTAAGGAAGTGGTCATGCCGCATATCAACATTGTCATCTCATCTCACCTGTAAGGCGCGTCGAGCGCCATGTTCTTGGCGATCGCGCGTTCCCAGCGGTCGCCATTGGCGAGCAGGCGGTCCTTGTCGTAGTACAGTTCTTCGCGCGTCTCGGTGGCGAATTCAAAGTTCGGGCCTTCGACGATGGCGTCGACCGGGCAGGCTTCCTGGCACAGGCCGCAATAAATGCACTTCACCATATCGATGTCGTAGCGCGTGGTCCGGCGCGTGCCGTCATTGCGGCGCGGACCGGCTTCGATGGTGATCGCCTGCGCCGGGCAGACCGCTTCGCACAATTTGCAGGCGATGCAGCGCTCTTCGCCGTTCGGATACCGGCGTAGCGCGTGCTCGCCGCGGAAGCGCGGCGAGATCGGGTTCTTCTCGAACGGGTAGTTGATCGTCGCCTTGGGCGCAAAGAAGTAGCGCATGGCGAGGACCGTGCCGACCACGAACTCCCAGAGAAACAGTGATTTGGCTGCGCCGACGAGTCTCATATCATCCTCACTTCATCGCTGCCGTGGCGAGATGACCATACTGCAGCACGCCGGCGACAATGACGACCATCGCCAGCGACAGCGGCAAAAACACCTTCCAGCCGAGGCGCATCAACTGGTCGTAGCGGTAGCGCGGCACGATCGCCTTGACCATGGCGAAGCCGAAAAACAGGAAGAACGCTTTGAGCACGAACCAGACGACGCCCGGCACCCAGGTGAAGGGCGCGTAAGGCACCGGCGGCAGCCAGCCGCCAAGGAACAGGATCGTGCCCATGGCGCACATCGTGGCGATGGCCACGTACTCGCCGAGCATGAACATCATGTAAGGCGACGAGCCGTATTCGACCATGAAGCCGGCGACCAGTTCCGATTCTGCTTCGACCAGATCGAAGGGCGGCCGGTTGGTTTCCGCCAGCGCCGAAATAAAGAACACGATGAACATCGGGAACAGCGGCAGCCAATACCACGAGAAGATGCCGTATGGCCCGTTCTGCGCCTCGACGATCGCCGTCAGATTCAGCGAGCCGGCGCACAGCAGCACGGTGATGATGACGAAGCCGATCGAGACTTCGTAGGACACCATTTGCGCCGCCGAGCGCAGTGCTGCGAGAAACGGATATTTCGAGTTCGACGCCCAGCCGGCCATGATGACGCCATAGACCATCAGCGACGACACCGCGAAGATGTAGAGAACGCCGACATTGATCTCGGCGATCGCCCAGCCGAGATTGACCGGGATCACCGCCCAGGCGGCGAGCGCGAGAACGCAGGTGATCAACGGCGCCAAGAGGAACACGCCCTTGTTGGCGCCGGCCGGAATGACCGGCTCCTTGACCATGAACTTCAGCAAATCGGCAAACGATTGGAACAGGCCGAACGGCCCGACCACGTTGGGGCCGCGCCGCAACTGCACCGCTGCCCAGATCTTGCGGTCGGCGAGCAGGATGTAAGCAATGGCGACGAGCAGGATCACCAAGAGCAGCACGGACTGCGCCAGGATGACGATCAGCGGCCAGAGATAGGTCCAGAAGAATTCCATGGCCCTACTCCGCCGCCGTCAGAGTTGAATTGCCGGCGGCCGCCAGCGCCAGCTTCGAACATTCCGCCATCACCGCCGACGCGCGCGCGATCGGGTTGGTAAAGTAGAAATTCGAGACCGGCGATACCAGTGCCGACTTCTCGGCGGTGCCACCCAGTTTACCCAGCGCCTGAATGTCAAACCCGGTCGCCGGCGCAATCTGGTCGAGCCGCATCATGTGCGGATGCGCGGCGTAGATCACCTGGCGCAGCGAACTGAGCGTGTCATAAGGCAGCTTGCAGCCCAGCACGTCCGACAAAGCGCGCAGGATCGCCCAGTCTTCGCGCGCATCGCCCGGCGGGAACGCGGCGCGGTTGGCCATCTGCACCCGGCCTTCGGTGTTGACGTAAGTGCCGGACTTTTCCGGATAGGCCGCGCCCGGCAGAATGACATCGGCGCGGTGCGCGCCGCGGTCGCCATGGGTGCCGATATAGACGACGAAAGGCCCGGCCGGCACCTCGACTTCGTCGACGCCGAGCAGGAACAGCACATCGAGCGCGCCGGGTTTCAGCATGCCGCCGGTATCGAGGCCGCCCTCGCCGGGCACGAAGCCGACATCGAGCGCGCCGGGAAGGCCGGCTTCGGTGTGCAAAATGTTGAAGCCGTTCCAGCCGTCCTTGACGACGCCGAGCGAGCCCGCGGCCTTCGCGGCCATCGCCAGGATGGCGCCGCCATCGGCGCGGTTGAGCGCGCCCTGGCCGATGATGAACATCGGCTTTTCCTTCTTGGCCGGCGCGTGCTCCACGAATTTGGCGAGGCTGTCAGGGCCGGCGCCGAGATACTCATAAGGATAGGTCAGGTCGGCCTGCTCGCCGATGACGCCGATCAGCACATTGCCTTTCAGGAAGCGCTTGCGGATGCGCGCATTGAGCACCGGCGACTCTTTGCGCGGATTGGTGCCGATCAGCATGATGGCGTCGGCCTGCTCGATGCCGGCGACCGTCGAATTGAACAGATAGCTGGCGCGGCCGTATTTCGGATGCAGCGGCGAACCCGGATAGCGCGCGTCGATGTTCTTGACGCCGAGCGCGCCCATCATCTGTTTGAGCGCGAAGATTTCCTCGACTGCGGCCAGTTGCCCGGCCAGCGCGCCGACCTTTGAGCTGTCGACCGGCCGCATCTTGTCGGCGATGCGGGTGAAGGCTTCTTTCCACGTCGCCGGCCGCAGGCGACCGTTGTCGCGCACATAAGGCTGGTCGAGGCGCTGTGTGCGCAGACCGTCGACGACATGCCGCGTCTTGTCGGAAATCCAGTCCTCGTTCACGTCGTCATTGGTGCGCGGCAGAATGCGCATCACTTCGCGGCCGCGCGTGTCGATGCGGATCGCGGAGCCGAGCGCGTCCATCACATCGACCGACGGCGTCTTGCCGAGTTCCCAGGGCCGCGCCGCGAAAGCATAAGGCTTCGAGGTCAGCGCGCCGACCGGGCACAGATCGACGACGTTCGACTGCAATTCGGAGGTCATCGCTTTTTCAAGATAAGTGGTGATCTCCATGTCCTCGCCGCGCCCCGTCGCGCCCAGTTCCGATACGCCGGCGATCTCGCTGGAGAAGCGGATGCAGCGCGTGCACTGGATGCAGCGGTTCATCGAGGTCTTGACCAGCGCGCCGATATATTTGTCCTCGACCGCGCGCTTGTTTTCCTGGAAGCGCGTGTGGTCGACGCCGTAGGCCATCGCCTGGTCCTGCAAATCGCACTCGCCGCCCTGATCGCAGATCGGGCAATCGAGCGGATGGTTGATCAGCAGGAATTCCATGACGCCTTCGCGCGCCTTCTTCACCATCGGCGACTTGGTGAACATCACCGGCGGCTCGCCGTTCGGGCCGGGCCGCAGGTCGCGCACGTTCATGGCGCAGGAAGCGACCGGCTTCGGCGGCCCGCCCTTCACCTCGATCAGGCACATCCGGCAATTGCCGGCGATCGACAGCCGCTCGTGGAAGCAGAAGCGCGGGATTTCCGCCCCGGCCTGCTCGCAGGCTTGCAGCAGCGTCAGCTCCGGCGCCACTTCGATCTCGACATTGTCGATGATGACTTTGGTCATGCGTTCAGCCTTGTCGAATTTCTTGTCGCGTGTTCGTTTGCTGCGCCGGCGCGCGCCGCTTTCCAGTGCTGCGCAGCGGCCAAATCGCTCCAGCCGAAGGCGTAATCGCTCGGGCCGTGTTCCTTCAGATGCTCAAGCCGTTCAACGCCTTCCGACATGGCGGGCCGATGCCCGGCCTCGATATGCCACAGCACCAGAGGCGTCTCGATAGGCTCGAACCATTCGGCGCGGCGTCCGTAGAAACGGCTGTGCACCGTTTTCCAGACGAAACGCTCGAGCGCCTCGACATTCTCCCACACCGTCAGGTTCGGCAGCACGCGCGGGTCGTCATAGACCTGCATGCCCATGGCGTTGCCGCTGGCGTCCGCCAGCCGCCAGACGAACCCTTCGATACCGTCGGCCAGCCCGTTCACCCGCGCGACATTGCCGACGAAGTCCGCCATGCGCGGATCGTCGAGCGGATACTTGATCCGCGCAATGTTGAACTGGGCGAGATGGCGAACCATGCCTTACTCCGCCGCCACGAGGGGTTCAGGATCGCGCACGCCGTCATCGACGCTGCTGGCGTTGCGTGAATAGGTATCGATGCGCTCTTCGATTTCGTGACGGAAATGCGCGATCAGGCCCTGGATCGGCCAGGCCGCGGCATCGCCGAGCGCGCAAATGGTGTGGCCTTCGATCTGCTTCGACACCTCAAGCAGCATGTCGATCTCGCGCTTCTGCGCGCGGCCTTCGGCCATGCGGGTCATCACGCGCCACATCCAGCCGGTGCCCTCGCGGCACGGCGTGCATTGGCCGCAGCTCTCGTGCTTGTAGAAATACGAGATGCGCGCGATCGCCTTGATCAGGTCGGTCGACTTGTCCATGACGATGACCGCCGCGGTGCCGAGGCCAGAGCGCAGCTTCTGCAGCGAGTCGAATTCCATCGGCGTGTCGATGATCTGCGCCGCCGGCACCATGCGCACCGACGAGCCGCCGGGGATCACGGCTTTCAGATTGTCCCAGCCGCCGCGCATGCCGCCGCAGTGCTTGTCGATCAATTCGCGGAACGGAATGCCCATCGCCTCTTCGACGTTGCACGGCTTGTTCACATGGCCGGAAATGCAGAACAGCTTGGTGCCGACATTGTTCGGATTGCCGATGCCTGAGAACCAGCCGGCGCCGCGGCGCAGAATATCCGGCGCCACCGCGATCGACTCGACATTGTTCACAGTGGTCGGGCAGCCATAGAGGCCGACATTGGCCGGGAACGGCGGCTTGAGGCGCGGCTGGCCCTTCTTGCCCTCGAGGCTTTCCAGCAGCGCAGTCTCTTCGCCGCAAATATAGGCGCCGGCGCCATGCGCCACGTACAAGTCGAAGTCCCAGCCATTGACATTGTTCTTGCCGATCAATTTGGCGTCATAGGCCTGGTCGATCGCCGCCTGCAGATGCTCACGCTCGCGAATGAACTCGCCGCGAACATAGATGTAGCCGACATGCGCGCCCATGGCGAAGCCGGCGATCAGGCAGCCCTCGACCAGCAAATGCGGATCATGCCGCATGATCTCGCGATCCTTGCAGGTTCCGGGCTCGGACTCGTCGGCATTGACGACGAGGTAATGCGGCCGCTCGCCGATCTCCTTCGGCATGAACGACCACTTCAGCCCGGTCGGGAATCCAGCGCCACCACGGCCGCGCAGGCCCGAGGCCTTCATCTCATTGATGATGCCGTCGCGGCCCTTTTCGAGGATCGCCTTGGTGCCGTCCCACGCGCCGCGCGCCCGCGCGCCTTTGAGGCCCCAGTCATGGAAGCCGTAGAGGTTCTTGAAGATACGGTCTTTATCAGCGAGCATGATGGCTCAATTCGTTCACGGTTTAGGGTTTTTCGGCGCCGGCGATTCACGTTCGCTGGCGCCTTTGGTCGGCTTCTTGGCCTTATTGTCGGTGAGCGCGGCGCCGTCATTATCGGCGCCCGCGCCCGCCGTCTCATAGATCGAATTGTCGGTCAGCGTGGTTGGGCCGCCCTGTGGCGCGGAAAACTGACGATCGACCTGCGGGCCCGGCTTCGGCGGCTTGCCCGCGGCAAAGCCGTCGATCAGTTTCTCGAAGCTTTCGGCCGTGAGATCCTCGTAAGTGTCCTTCCAGATCAGCGCCATCGGTGCGTTGACGCAAGCGCCCAGGCACTCCACCTCTTCCCAGGAGAAATTGCCGTCGGCGGAAATCTCAAACGGCTCATGCGCGATGCGGTGCTTGCACACGTCGAACAGCGCATCGGCGCCGCGCAGCCGGCACGGCGTGGTGCCGCAGACCTGGATATGCGCCTTCTTGCCGACCGGTTGCAGCAGGAACATCGTGTAGAACGTCGCCACTTCCATGGCGCGGATATAGTCCATGCCGAGCATATCGGCGACGTAGCGGATCGCCGCTTCCGGCAGCCAGCCGTCGTGCTGCTCCTGCGCGCGCCACATCAACGGAATGACCGCCGAGGCCTGGCGGCCTTCCGGGAATTTCAGCAACTGCTTCTTGGCCCATTCGAGATTCTCAGCGTTGAAGGCAAATTCCTTCGGCTGAACTTCCTTGGGACCTATGCGGCGAACTGACATCGACTTGCTCAAATCCTGATCGTGCTAGGCCTTGCGGGCCACCATGTAGAGATGCGGCGGGCTGCCGTTGGACAACAGCCGGACAAGCGGCTTGGCGATCGCGCGGGCCAACCGCACCGGAAACGACAGGCTGCGCCGCATCGCCAACAAGGACGACGAAAAATCGGTCACGCCGATTTCGACGCAGTCGAAGCCATGACGGCAAACTTCGCGGCGCAAGGTGTCGACGGTCCATGACCGCACATGCTGCCAGCGGTGAAACACCTTCCCCGTCTCGGGGTTCATGACGAAGCTCCTGGAGCGGTCTTCGTTGTTCGGCGTGGTGATAATCAGCAGTCCGCCGTCGGACAGCAGGCTGCGCGCCTGATCGAGACAGACATCGAGTTCGTCGTTCGAGAGATGCTCCACGACTTCCAGCACGAAGGCGCGATCAAAGCCGCCCTGGTGCGCCGCCGCCTCGGCAATGTGGAAGGCGCCGAGAAATTTCGCGTTGTTGCCGTATTTCTGCTTCAGCAACTGCACCGCCTCCGGTGCGAACTCGATGGCGCCGCATTGATAACCGCCGGCGAGCAGGTCCTCGACCAGAAAGCCCGGGCCGGCGCCATAGTCGACGATCCGCGAGTTCGGCTTGAGGAAACGCTTGAAGAACTGAAGAACGGACGCGCCGACTTGATAGGTGAAAAAGTTCTCGGGGCGGCGGCTCTCGAAATTCCAAAACCGCGCAATCATCGACGGCGTCCAGGCCAGTTCCTGAACGTCCTCGTCAAAACGTGAACTGAGGTGGTTCATCGATCCACCTCCCCGAACACGATATCGATGGAGCCGAGAATGGCGGAGACGTCGGCGAGCAAATGGCCTTTGCACAGCCAATCCATCGCCTGAAGATGCGCGAAACCCGGCGCGCGAATTTTGCACTTATACGGCTTATTGGTGCCGTCGGCGACGAGATAGACGCCGAACTCGCCCTTGGGCGCTTCGACCGCGGCGTACACCTCGCCTTGCGGAACGTGATAGCCCTCGGTGTATAGCTTGAAGTGATGGATGAGCGCTTCCATCGAGCGCTTCATCTCGCCGCGCTTCGGCGGCACGATCTTCTGGTCGGTCACCGACACGGGACCTTGCCCCGCCGGCGAGCGCAGCTTGTCGCAGCACTGCTTCATGATCTTGACCGACTGCCGCATCTCTTCCATGCGGATCAGGTAGCGGTCGTAGCAGTCGCCGTTCTTGCCGACCGGAATATCGAAATCGAGTTCGTTGTAGCACTCGTAAGGCTGCGACTTGCGCAGATCCCACGCGGCGCCCGAGCCGCGCACCATCACGCCGGAGAAACCCCAGTTCCAGGCGTCTTCCAGCTTGACGATGGCGATGTCGACATTGCGCTGCTTGAAGATGCGGTTGTTGGTCAGCAGGCTATCGAGGTCGCCGACCACTTTCAGGAACGGATCGCAAAAATCATAGATGTCGTCGATCAGTTGCAGCGGCATGTCCTGATGCACGCCGCCCGGCCGGAAATAGGCCGCATGCATGCGCGAGCCGGAGACGCGCTCGTAGAACACCATCAGCTTTTCGCGCTCTTCAAAGCCCCACAGCGGCGGCGTCAGCGCGCCGACGTCCATCGCCTGCGTGGTGACGTTCAAGAGATGCGACAGCAGCCGACCGATTTCGGAATACAGAACGCGGATATATTGCGCGCGCTTGGGCACGGTGATGCCGAGCAACTTCTCGACCGCCAGGCAGAACGCGTGCTCCTGGTTCATCGGCGCGACGTAATCGAGCCGGTCGAAATACGGCACCGCTTGCAGATAGGTCTTGTGCTCGACCAGCTTCTCGGTGCCGCGATGCAGAAGGCCGATGTGCGGATCGACGCGCTCGACGATCTCGCCGTCAAGCTCCAGCACCAGGCGCAACACGCCGTGCGCGGCCGGATGCTGCGGCCCGAAGTTGATGGTGAAGTTGCGTACCGCTGTCTCGGCCATTACGGCGACACCTTCTTGTCAGGCTCGCCGGTCAGCTTGTTGCCTTGCGTCGGCTGCGGCTGCGACGGCGGGGTCGGCACCGCTTTCTCATCGCCGGGCAAAGGATAGTCGGTTCCTTCCCACGGCGACAGGAAATCGAACGAACGGAATTCCTGTGCCAGCCGCACCTTGTCGTAGACGACGCGCTTCTGCTCGTCGTCGTAACGCACCTCGACGAAACCGGTCAGCGGGAAATCCTTGCGCAGCGGATGCCCCTCGAAACCGTAATCGGTGAGAATACGACGCATGTCGGGATGGCCGGTGAACAGCACGCCGTACAGATCGTAAGTCTCGCGCTCGAACCAGTCGGCGCCGCGGAACACGTCGATCAGCGACGGCACCGGCGTCACTTCGTCGGTCGGGCATTTAACGCGGATACGCTGGTTAAGCCGCGGCGACATGAAATGATAAACGACGTCGAAGCGCTGCTCCCGTCCCGGCCAATCGACCGCCGTGACGTCGATGAAGCAGATGAACTGGCAAGCCGGATCGTCGCGCAGGAAAGTGGCAACCTTGACGATATCGGCGGCATTGGCCGTCACCGTCAGTTCTTCGTTCGCCACCGCATAGCCGCTAACCGCGCCGGGCAGCGCGGTCTGGATCGTGGCCCCTAACCTGTCGAGCATGTCTAGCATCGCTTGCCTTCGCTTACCGCTCGATCGTGCCGGTGCGGCGAATCTTCTTTTGCAGCAGCATCACGCCGTAAAGCAGCGCTTCGGCGGTCGGCGGGCAGCCCGGCACATAGATATCGACCGGCACGATCCGGTCGCAGCCGCGCACCACCGAATAGGAATAGTGATAGTAACCGCCGCCATTGGCGCAGGAGCCCATCGAGATCACGTAGCGCGGCTCCGGCATCTGGTCGTAAACCTTGCGGAGCGCGGGGGCCATCTTGTTGGTCAAGGTGCCGGCGACGATCATCACGTCGGATTGGCGGGGAGAGGCGCGCGGCGCGAAACCGAAGCGCTCGGCGTCATAGCGCGGCATCGACATCTGCATCATCTCGACGGCGCAGCAGGCCAGACCGAAGGTCATCCACATCAGCGAGCCGGTGCGCGCCCAGGTGATCAGATCGTCGGCGGCGGCGACGATGAAGCCTTTGTCGGCCAGCTCATTGTTGACGCCAATGAAAAATGAATCGTCGGCGCCGACCGGCTGGCCGGTGCGCGGATCGAGGATGCCACGCGGGGCGGGTGCGACCATGGTCATGAGCGCGATTTCCTTGTGGTGCCCATCAATCCCATTCGAGAGCGCCCTTCTTCCATTCGTAGATGAAGCCGATGGTCAGAACGCCGAGGAAGATCATCATCGACCAGAATCCAAACACGCCGACCTGCTTGAAGGCCACCGCCCACGGAAACAGGAACGATACTTCGAGATCGAAGATGATGAAGAGGATGGCGACCAGGTAAAAACGCACGTCGAATTTCATGCGCGCGTCGTCGAAGGCGTTGAAACCGCATTCGTAGGCCGACAGCTTTTCCGGGTCCGGGCTGCTGAAAGCAACGATGAAAGGCACCACCAGCAGCGCCAGCCCGATGACCAGCGCGACGCCGATGAAGACCACCAGGGGCAGATAATCGAGCAGCAATGCGTTCATTGGCGAACCTCAGCGAACAGCCGCGCCCCGACCCTTAAAATGCCCTCGCCCCTGGCTGCTTCGGTGGCCCGAAGCCGGCACCGGAGCCGCACAAAACGCTAAAAAAACAAGGTCTTGTTTGGAAGCGCTTTAAGGACGGCAGCGGTTGAGGCTTAGCGCAGCGCACAATGGGTGGCAAGCCAGCTTTCGGGAACCATCCACGAGCATGACGCATGGATTGTGCCTGTTTTTCTGGCCGCGATTGACAGCAGCGCGAGCCGCCCTCGATAGTCGCCGCCGCCGCGTTTCGCACCTGATTTGCGGCACTGGAATACCCCCTCTGTCGCGCCGGTGATCCCCCATGAACGATCTCGCCACAGCCGCCCCTGCCATCGCTGGTCAGGACCACTGGACCACCAAGGACGGCGGCGTGAAGCTGTTCCTGTTTGAGAAGGTGGCCGCCGATCCGGCCAAGTCCCGCGGCACGATTCTCTTCGTCCACGGCTCGTCGATGGCCGGCCAGCCGACCTTCGATTTGCAGGTGCCGGGGCGACCACATTCCTCAGCGATGGAGCACTTCGCCAGCCTCGGTTACGACTGCTGGAGCGTGGACATGGAGGGCTATGGCCGCTCGACCAAAGACCGCGACAACAACGCGCCGATTTCACAGGGCGCCGACGATTGTTACGCGGCCGCGCTCTATATCCAGGAACTGCGCGGCAAACGGCCGTTGATGGTCTACGGGATTTCCTCCGGCGCGCTACGCGCCGCGCTATTTGCCGAGCGGCATCCGGACATGGTGGCGCGGCTGGCGCTGGACGCCATGGTGTGGACCGGCGAAGGCTCGCCCACCCTGGCCGAGCGCAAGAAGAAGCTACCGGACTTCATCAAGATCAACCGCCGGCCGATGAGCAAGGCCTTCATCCATTCGGTATTCGACCGCGACCATCCGGATACGGCCGACCGCGCGGTGATCGAGGCTTTCGCCGAGGCCGTGGTGGCGCTGGACGATTCGGTGCCGACCGGAACCTATGTGGACATGTGTTCGAAACTGCCGGTCGTGAACCCGGTCAATATCACCGTCCCCACCCTCATCATGCGCGGCCAGCACGACGGCATCGCTTCGATGGAGGATCTGCTCGCCTTCTTCGCCAAACTGCCGAACCCGGACAAGCAGTTCACCGTCATGTCCGGCATTTCGCACGCCAGCTTCCAGCAGAAGAACTACATGATGGTCTATCACATCCTGGCGTCTTGGTTCGGCCAGCCGGAGCCGGTTTACAAAGGCTAGACGCCAAGCTTCCCCGCCAGATCGGCGAGATCGGCGCCGGCAACATCAACCGGCACCAACGGCCCCGTCTCGCCGGCGCCCGGTCCGTGTTCATCGGGCCGCGCGATATGACCGGTCCGCAGTCCGCAAGCCGCCGCCGCTTCGAGATCGCTCGAATGCGCCGCCACCATCATGCACTGCGCGGGCTCCAGATCGAGCGCGGCGCAGGCGGCGAGATAGACCTGCGGCTTCGGCTTGTAGTCGCCGGCGACTTCCGCGCCGAGGATCGCGTCCCACGGCAATGTATTGCGGCGGGCGAGATCGACCATCAGCGAGATATTGCCGTTCGACACCGGCGCAATCCGGTATTTCGTTTTCAGCCGCGCCAAGGCCGCCGGCACCTCCGGCCAGGCATCAAGACGATGCCAGGCCAACGTCAGGTCATGCAGCACTGCGTCGGACAGGCCGGTGACATTCATGCGCGGCAAAAACCGTTCGAGATTGCGCCGGTGCAGCACGTCGAGTTTGCTGAACGGAATGCGGCCGGCGCGGACCTCCTCCATGCCGGGCTGATATTCGCCGCGCCAGGCATCGGCGAAGGCCTCCCAGTCCAGACGGTGGCCGAGCGGCTCAAGAATCGTCCTCGCCTCGCGTGCGATCGACGTGCGCCAATCGACCAGCGTGCCGAAAACGTCGAAAAACAAGGCTTTCGGCGCGATCGCTGTCACGGCACACATCGACCGGCGTTGTTCGGACGCAGTGGCGGCCGGCAGATGACAGCCGGCTTCCTCACCGGCCGCGGGGCAACAACAGGTGTCGCCCGTGCAGCCGCGGCCGCTCTGTTGGCAGCAGCCCGTTCGATGGCGGCCTTGCGCAAGGCGGCCGCGCGCTCCCGTTCCGCTTTCAACTTGGCGGCGCGAAGTGCGGCGGCCTGGAGAGCCGCCGACTGCCGCTCACGCGCGCGCTGTTCATTCTGCTGCCTGATCCGGTCGGCCTGCAATCTTTGCTGGGCGGCCCGCGCGGCGGCATTCGACAGCGGTCTCGGCGCCGGTGACAGCAGGGGTGCCGGCCCGGTCCGGGCAAGCGACGATATGCAGGCCATCCTCGGGTAGCGGCCCCAGATCCTGGTTCCTGGCGGGCAATCGCAAACGGGGTAGCCGCGCGCCGACAACCGCACGCGGCCGTTCCTGCAACTGAGATCCGACAGGCATGCGCCGCCGGCGCCCATCTGCCAGGGCGGACAACGGCTGCCGCCAGCCCACAGGCATTCGCCGAATTCGGGGTACCAGGCCCAACCGCGCGGACAGGCCAGCGGCCGTGAAATCACCAATGAGCGGCACGACGATCCAGTCCAGTAACCGCCGATAGCGCGGCAACTGCGGACCGCGCCGTCATAGACAGTATCGCGCGGCGGCGGAGTCGCTTGCGACACGACAGCCGCTGCGCTGCCGGCAGGGCTGACTTCCCAATGGCTTAAAGCCTCCTGATCCGGGCCGTAGTCCTGGACCAAAGTCGGGGTGCCGTTCACGGCCGCTAGAATCCGATCGCTCTCGCGATTGCGCATTTGCACGTACGTTGTCCCGTCCACCGGCTCGAAGGTCCAGTGCGACGCCTCGGCATCGAGAGCCGATAACGCAACACGCGGCCTGCCATCAACGTCGGTCAGATAGGCGTTCTTCCCGTCGTTCTTGATGCGCACGAAAGACGTGCCGGGCACCGCGGAGAACGTCCACTGCGCGCTGTCCGCTGGCTGTCCGGCCTGGATCAATTCGAGGTCGCCGGACGCCCGGTTATTAAGCGATCGCGACGCTGCGCTACGCGGCACGACCCGTTGCGAGCCGGACAGCTCGAACTGCTCGACCGGCGAGACCTGCGGCTGTGGCGCCTGCTCGGCAGGGTGCGAGACGCCCGGCGCCTGATCCTGGGCCTGGGCGTGCGCAATTCCGGCGGCGCCGAAAAGCAAGGCGACCGTCAGCGCCATCCGCCTCAGCCACTGCGAACCGGGGCGCCGCGCGCTACCGGTCGGCGTCATGCTGCTGGTCGCCATGCTCACCCCCATCCGTGATTTACAGCCGAGTCGGGCTAGTTTGACACTCTCATGCGACGTCTGGAACCCGCATGCGGCGAAACCACGCGCTGTCGGGGCTGCAGAAAACAGGAACGGCACTTACGGGGAGTGGAGCACGGTAAAAGGGCGTCGAATTGCCCGGCCCTCCCAAGTCGAAAGAACTTGGAGCGGCTAAAATGTTACGCAATATCAGGAAGATACTGGCGGGAGCGACGGGCCCGTATCAAGTGAGAAAGATCAACAGCTTAGGTGTTCCATCCCGGATGATCACATAGACCCTCGTCGCTCTGCTTTTTTCATGGCAAGATCGATCCTGAGGGACATTCGAAGCGGGGTTCGGGCATGTTGATCCAACTTCACAGCCAAGCAACGACGACGCCGAAGGTGCGGGCG
>CAMBQQ010000077.1 GCA_945870035.1 Rhizobium sp. Q54
TGCATCGTTACGTGCTGCTTTACAACCAGCAGCTTCCGCAATCAGCCTTGGGCAGCAAGACACCCTTGCAGGCCATGAAGGACTGGCATAGCCTGAAACCGGAGTTGTTCAGAAAACAGCCATATCACCTACCGGGATGTGACAACTAACCCTTTGCGCCGGGCGTCCTTGTTCGCCTCAGGACCCTATGTTAGCCAACCGCCGCATAAGTTGCGGTAGCGGTGCTAAAGGAGAAGTCATGACAACCACGAATGGCGGCCAGGGTCAGGAAACGAGCCCGGAACAGCTGCCGCAGCTCAATGTGGTAGGCCAATACATCAAGGACTTCTCGTTCGAGAACCCGAACGCGCCGAAGTCGCTGGCAGGCAGCCAGGAACCGCCGCAGATCAACATCCAGATCAACGTCAACGCCGCGCCGATGTCCGACACCGACATCGAAGTGGTGCTGATGATCGCCGGCAAGGCGGAAACCGGTGGCCTGCTGATGTTCAATTTCGAGCTGGCCTTCGGCGGCGTCTTCCGCATCCGCAACGTGCCGCAGGAAAGCCTGAACGCGGTCGTGCTGATCGAGTGCCCGCGCCTCTTGTTCCCGTTCGCCCGCGAGATTATCGCCACCACGGTGCGCAATGGCGGCTTCCCGCCGCTGCTGCTCGACCCGGTGGATTTCGTCGCACTCTATCGCCAGAAGATGGCGCAAATGCCGGCGGCCGAAGCGCCGGCGCAGTAAGCGCTACAGATAGTTCCGCCAGATCGCGTTCTCGCCGAGCGTGGCGACGAATTGCGCGTGCGCGGCGCGGTCGGCCTCGGTCAGACGCGGCGCCAAAGGCGCCGGCCGGACGCGGGCGATAGCGGCGCCATCAATGCCGACGCTGCGCACGCCGACGCTTTCGGCCAGGCCGAACGAGGCTTGCCGGCCGCCGAGCAGTTCCAGATAGACTTCGGCCAGGATCTCGGCGTCGAGCAGCGCGCCGTGCTTGGTGCGCCGCGAATTGTCGATGCCGTATTTGCCGCACAGCGCGTCGAGATTATACGGCCCGGCCGAATGCTTGCGGCGCGCCAGCGCCAGGGTATCGACCAGGCGGTCACGCGAGATCAGCGCGCGATTGTGCCGCTTGAGTTCGGCGCAGAGAAAACCGTGGTCAAAGCTGGCGTTGTGAATGACCAGAGGCGCGTCGTCGCCGATGAAAGCGAGAAAGTCGTCGACCACGTCGGCAAAGCGCTTGTGCGTGCGCAGGAACTCGATCGACAGGCCGTGAATATTGAAGGCCTCGGCCGGCATGTCGCGGTCGGGATTGAGATAGGCGTGAAAAGTTGCGCCGGTCGGAATCCGGTTCAACAGTTCGACGCAGCCGATCTCGACCAGCCGATCGCCCTTGTTGCAATCGAGGCCGGTGGTTTCGGTATCGAGGACGATTTCGCGCATCAATGTTATCTCATTTGTCGTCCCCGCGAAGGCGGGGACCCAGTAATCACGGTAATCTCGGTGGATACTGGATCCCCGCTTTCGCGGGGATGACGACCGAGTACCACCGACTCAGACAGCCTTCTTATTGATCTTACCAACCTGCGCCAGAATTTCACGCACCCGGGCGCGGGCGGCGTCAAATCCCTGCGACGTATCCACGACGAAATCGGCTCGGGCGCGCTTGTCGGCGTCCGGCATCTGCTTGGCGAGAATGGCGGCGAACTTGGCCTCTGTCATGCCAGGACGCTCGAACGAGCGCGCCTTCTGAACCTCGGCGGGCGCCGACACGACCACGACGGCGTCGCACCGCGCATCGCCGCCGGTCTCATACAGCAAGGGAACATCAAGCAAAGCGATCTTGGCGCCGCTCGCTTCGGCGTCAGCCAGAAAGCGCTCACGCACCTGCATCACCAGAGGATGCACGATCTGCTCAAGCTTTCGAATCGCCGCATCGTCGCCAAGCACGCGCTGACCCAATTTGGCGCGATCGACGATGCCGCCGCCGGTCGTGCCTGGAAACGCCGCCTCGATCAAAGGCGTCGCTTCGCCTTCATAGAGCCGATGCACCGCTGCATCGGCGTCATGCACCGGCACGCCTTCGTCGGCGAACATTTTCGCCGTCGTCGACTTTCCCATGCCGATCGAGCCGGTCAGACCGAGGATGAACATTCAGCCGTCCACAAATCCGTTCTTGCGCAGGTAATCGAGCAGCGGCAGCAGCGGCAGGCCGAGAATGGTGAAGTAGTCACCCTCGACGCGCTCGAACAAATGAATGCCGATGCCCTCGAGCTGATAGCCGCCGACGCTCGACAACGCCGTGTCGCCGGCCATGTCGAGATAATCGTCGAGGAAACGGTCGGAGAAATCGCGCATGGTCAGCCGCGCGGTATCGATCATTTCGAACAGAACTTTGCCGTCGCGCACCAGAGCCAGCGCCGAATGCAGCGCATGGGTTTGTCCGCGCAGCGCGCGCAATTGCTGGACCGCCTCGGCGCGATTGGCCGGTTTGCTGAAACGCGCGCTGCCGAGCGCCAAGGTCTGATCGCAGCCGAGCACCAAATGCCCGCTTTGCGTCGCCGCCACGGAATCGGCCTTGGCCCGCGCCAGCAGGGCAGCGGCCGCCGCGGGATCGACCGCGCCGGCTTTGGCCTCGACGGCGCGCTCGTCGATCTGCGCCGGACGGATGCCGAAACGCAGACCGGCCGCCGCGAGAATCTTGCCGCGGATATCGCTTTTCGAGGCGAGCACCAAAGATTGCGGGGCGATCCAGAGCGGCATGAATATCCTTCGCGACGACGTACTTAACTCGTGATCGGCTGGCGGCGGCGTTCGGCCAAAAGCTTCATCACCGCGGCCGCGGTTTCCTCGATCGAGCGGCGGGTCACGTCGATCAGCGGCCAGCCATGCTTGTTGCAGAGCCTGCGTGAATAAGCGACCTCCTCGGCGACCGCGGTCTTGTCGATATATTGATCGTCGTCGCGATGCGCATTGAGGCCCAGAAGGCGGTTTTCACGGATCTGCACGATCCGCTCCGGACTGGCGAAGAGCCCGACCACCAAAGGCCGCGTCAGTAATTCGACTTCGGTAGCAAGCGGCACGCCTGGCACCAGCGGCACATTGCCGGTCTTGACGCCGCGGTTGGCGAGATAGATCGAGGTCGGCGTTTTCGACGTGCGCGACACGCCGATCAGCACGACGTCGGCGTCCTTGAGGCCTTCGACGTGCTGCCCGTCATCGTGGAACATCGTATAATTGAGGGCGTCGATGCGGTGGAAATATTCGGCATTCAGAACGTGCTGCGCGCCGGCCCGCAGGATGGTCTCGGCACCGAGATAGGACTGGAACAGCCGCAGGATCGGCCCCAGCACCGACATACAGGGCAGGCCGAGGTCGCGGCAGGTATTTTCCAGCGATGCGATCAGGTCTTCTTCCAGCAGCGTGTAAAGAACAAGGCCCGGCGCCTCGGTGATTTCAGCCAGCACATGGTCGAGCTGCCGTTTCGAACGCACCATCGGATAAAGGTGCTCGACCGGCGATACATTGGCATACTGCGCCGCGGCGGCGCGCGCGACCGTAATCAGCGTTTCGCCGGTCGCGTCGGAGACCAGATGGAGATGAAAGTAGCCGGTGTCTGGCATCTGTATAGCCGCCGGATGACGTGTGGACAGGACGGGAAAAACCGGGCCGAACGGCAGCCATGTAAGCGGGCGCCGCCGGACAGGTCAATTTTTGTCCCCATCCCTGACCTTGTGGCCTCAATCGCGGAGCTTGGGAGCACGTCACGCGAAATTGTGGATACGGGTTTGGGGACGGCATGGGATAAGCCCGTAAAGCCCCGTAACAACAGGCTTTCCACTGTGGACGATACACGCGGGAAAAACTGGGACTAGGAATAAGGCTCCGGCAAACGGTGGACAGAATGTTGAAGCTCAGTCATGAGTCCAATCGACAGCCTAATAAACACTACAAAAAGAACTTAAAGAGTCTTTATGGAAGAAGCCGCTCAAGCCCAAGGCATGGGGATAAAGCCGCTCATTCGTGTGCTCCAGGGCCAGCGCGAAGAGATTCCGCCGATCTGGATGATGCGTCAGGCAGGACGGTATTTGCCTGAATATCGTCAGGTCCGCGAGAAGGCAGGAGGCTTTCTCAATCTCTGCTTCAACCCCGAACTGGCTGCCGAAGTGACGCTGCAACCTGTGCGAAGGTTCGGCTTCGACGCAGCTATTTTATTTTCCGATATTCTGATTTTGCCGTTGGCGCTCGGCCGCAAGGTCGAGTTTCTCGCCGGCGAAGGACCCAAGCTCGAGCCGATGCTCGATGCCGATGCCCTCAAGGGCATGCGAGACAACGCCGATAGTGATGTTTTGGCGCCGATCTACGCGACGGTGCGGCGGGTCAAAGCGGAGCTCGATCATAAGACGGCTTTGATCGGCTTTTGTGGCGCGCCGTGGACGGTGGCGACTTACATGGTCGCCGGCGAAGCGACCGGGGATCAGGCGCCGGCCCGCTATTTTGCCTACCGCGATCCTGAGAACTTTGCTCGTTTGATTGATCGGTTGGTACGCGGCTCAATCGACTATCTCGTCGGCCAGCTCAAGGCCGGCGCGGATTGTGTCCAGATATTCGATACTTGGGCCGGCGTTCTGCCGCCGGAGCAGTTCGATCGTTGGTGCATTCAGCCGACGCAGAAAATCGTTCAGGGCGTTCGTGCGCAGGTACCGGGCGCTAAAATTATTGGTTTTCCGCGCGGCGCCGGCGCAATGGCTTTGCCTTATGCCGAACTCACCGGCGTCGATGGACTGGGTCTCGACTGGATGTTTCCGCGCAGCCTGGCGCGCGACATTTTGCAGCCGCATGTCGCGGTGCAAGGCAATGTCGATCCGCTGGCTTTGCTTGCCGGCGGTGCCGCGCTCGACCGCGAAGTCGACGACGTGATGACTTTGGCCGACGGTCCGCTGATCTTCAATCTCGGCCATGGCATTTTGCCGGCAACCCCGATCGAACATGTCGAGCGGATGTTGAAGCGGGTGCGCGGAAACTAACTTATGTATCTCTGGCTCAAAGCCTTCCATATCATCGCCGTCCTCTCGTGGATGGCCGGGATGCTCTATTTGCCGCGGTTGTTCGTCTATCACTCCGCCGCCGAACCGGGCTCGCCGCAAGCGAAGACATTCGAGGTGATGGAGCGTCGCCTGCTCAATTTCATCATGACTCCGGCGATGGGTGTGACCATCATCCTCGGCTTTGTCTTGATGCTGCAAGGAGCGTGGCTGACTGCCGGCTGGCTGCACGCCAAGCTTCTCCTGGTGGTTATCATGGTCGGCATGCACGCGTTTCTAAGCCGCTGGGCAGCCGATTTCCGCATGAACCGGAATGCCCATTCCCAGAAATTCTATCGTATTATCAACGAAGTACCGACTGTTTTGATGATTTTTATCGTCATTCTGGCGGTCGTGAAGCCGTTCTGACGTTTAACCACGCAGCGACGATGCCCACGCTGCGGCGGTTCCGCCTCTTGCGTAAAACCACGCCGTCTCTTATGTTAAGCAAATCCCACCGAACGCAGGCGGATGCAGTCGCTTAACCGAAGCCGAGCAGTTCGGAGCGGTTGAGAGCATCGGGCCAAGTTCCCAAAGAAATTTGGGAAATCTTTTCCCAAAGCGCCCTCCCTAAATCCCGACCTGCGATCCCTACCTCTCTCTTTAGCCGAGCCCCGGTCTTTTATTTTCAAGACCCCGCCGGATTCCCATAGGACCTAACCCGCATGCGGGAAATGAAGCTCCAGGACCTCAAGTCCAAAACCCCTGCCGAACTGCTGTCGTTCGCCGAAGAGCACCAGGTCGAGAACGCCTCAACCCTGCGCAAGCAGGAACTGATGTTCGCGATCCTGAAGCAGCTCGCGACGCAGGAAATCGACATCATCGGCGAAGGTGTCGTCGAAGTTCTTTCCGACGGCTTCGGCTTTTTGCGCTCGCCGGAATCGAACTACCTGTCCGGCCCGGACGACATTTACGTCTCGCCCTCGCAGATCCGCCGCTTTGGCCTGCGCACCGGCGACACCGTCGAAGGCCAGATCCGCTCGCCGAAAGACGGCGAACGCTACTTCGCCCTGCTCAAGGTCAACACCATCAATTTCGAAGACCCGGAGAAGGCGCGCCACAAAATCAACTTCGACAACCTGACGCCGCTCTATCCCGATACGCGGCTGCGCATGGAACACGACGACCCGACCAAGAAGGATCTGTCGGCCCGCGTCATCGATATCGTCGCGCCGATCGGCAAGGGCCAGCGAGCCCTCGTCGTCGCGCCGCCGCGCACCGGCAAGACCGTGCTGCTGCAGAACATCGCGCACGCCATCACCGCCAATCACCCGGAATGCTATCTGATCGTGCTTCTGATCGACGAACGTCCGGAAGAAGTCACCGACATGCAGCGTTCGGTGAAGGGCGAGGTCGTGTCGTCGACTTTCGACGAACCGGCGACGCGCCACGTTGCGGTTGCTGAAATGGTCATCGAAAAGGCCAAGCGCTTGGTCGAGCACGGCCGTGACGTCGTCATCCTGCTCGATTCGATCACGCGTCTCGGCCGCGCCTACAACACCGTCGTGCCGTCCTCCGGCAAGGTGCTGACCGGCGGCGTCGACGCCAATGCGTTGCAGCGGCCGAAGCGTTTCTTCGGCGCCGCGCGCAACATCGAGGAAGGCGGCTCGCTGACCATCATCGCCACCGCGCTGATCGATACCGGCTCGCGGATGGACGAAGTTATTTTCGAAGAGTTCAAGGGCACCGGCAACTCGGAACTCATCCTCGACCGCAAGGTGGCCGACAAGCGCACCTTCCCGGCCATGGACATCACGCGCTCCGGCACCCGTAAGGAAGAACTGCTCACCGAACCGGCCGTGCTCAAGAAGATGTACGTTCTGCGCCGCATCCTCAATCCGATGGGCACCATGGACGCCATCGACTTCCTCTTGGACAAGCTGCGCAACACCAAGAGCAACGCCGAGTTCTTCGAGTCGATGAACACCTAAAGCGCGTTGCTTAATCGTTGAATGAAATGAGATCGCCCGCTTCGCGCGGGCGATCTTTTTTATGTCCGGCATTGCGCTCTAGCGGCGGAAATTCCAGCCGTCCGAGTAAAACTTCTCGGCGATTTCCTGTTCGAGACGGTCGTTGAAACCGCCGTCGCGCCAACCGATCACCCGGTCGATGTCGATCTGGGTTTGCCGTTCGCGCGAGCGAAATGCGGCTTCATAGAGCCGGCGCAAAAAGCCGGCCCGCTGTGGCGCGGTTGTCGCGGCGGTCGCGGCAGGCAAATAGGCCTGGCCGTGGAATTCGGATGTGCGGGCAACATGGGACATGGCCGTTCTCCTTGTTGGCGGCCTGGCATTGAACAGGCCTCAGGTATTGGCCGTAAATTCTGCTAGAAAAATGCTGGTGACAAAGGATAAGCTCTCAGGCGAGAGTTGAGAAAAACTCAACTATGCGGAGCTGGACCTTGCCTGTCATGGCGCCGCTATCGGCCTTGCGCGCCTTTGAGGCGGCCGCGCGTCATCTCAGTCTGACGCGGGCGGCTGAAGAACTGCACGTCACCGCCGGCGCGCTCAGCCACCAGATCCGCGGGCTCGAAGAATTGCTCGGCGTCAAACTGTTCGAGCGCAAGGTGCGGGCCATTGCACTGACGGCCGCCGGCCGCCAGCTTTATCCCGGATTGCAGACAGGCTTCGGCCATATCCGCGACGCCGTCGCTAGCCTGGATGCCGCGCATGCGGCGAACATACTGGTGGTCAGCACGTCGCCCGGTCTGACCTCGAAATGGCTGGCGCGAAGGCTCTATCGATACAGCGATGAATTTGCCGACGTCGACGTGCGTATTTCGTCGTCGTTCACCAATGCCAATTTTGAAACCGACGGGGTCGATATCGCCGTGCGTCACATGGGCGCCGATCCGGCGCCAGACCCGGCACTTGAAATCGAGAAGCTCGTCGATATCGCGCTGGTGGCCGTTTGCAGTCCACGCCTGATCGAAAGACATGGTGCGGTGAAAACCGCAAACGATCTTGCCCGCTTGCCATTGATTCATGACGAGTCACTGAGCACCCGCGTGTGGGCGCCAAACTGGAGCGAATGGTTCGCCGCGGCCGGCGTCAGCGGTGTCGATCTGCGGCGCGGGCTGCATTTCAACAGCGCCGATCATGCGCTCGATGCCGCTGGCGAAGGTGCCGGGGTTTTGCTGGCGCACGATCTCATGGCTTATGACGACTTGCACACCGGCCGCTTGATCGTTCCGGTCGACCTGTCGTTACGCGCCGGCCGCGCTTTTTATCTGGTGTGGCCGAAAGGCCGGCGGCAGAGCCGCGCGGCGGCAGAATTCCGGCGCTGGATCAAAGGTGAGATCGCAGCCATGGACTGGAGCATCATTAAAGGTGGCCGTAGCGGCTCTGTAAAATAACGTCGCGCAAAGAGCGCACAATCTTTGTGCGTGTTTGCTCTTTATTCATGCGGCGTTTTCGCAACTGCGAAAGGAATTGGAAACCAAAATCGGGCGAGTTTGGCGGACGATATTTTCCTTACCGAGTTTGAAATGCCCCCCGCAAACAGCCATCGATTCCCGCGTCCCGCGCTGTGGATCGCGGTGCCGGTTTTCTTTATTTGCGCGGCCGTCATCGCGGCCTTTGAAATCTGGCGCTCGATCCCGCTGGCGCTCGGCCTTGCATTGATCGGCGCGCTGACCATCGGTTGTTTCGCCGAGAGCCGCCTGGCGTCCATCATCGCCTCGATCAGCAAGATCGCTGCCGGCGACCGCTACACCAGCCTGCCGACTTTGCTCGGCGATGGCGCCATCCGCAGTTTCAGCGCCACCGCCGGGAAAATCCGCACTGCGTTGATCGAGGCTGACACTCTGGCGGTCGATCAAAGCCGCCGCGAAACCGAAGCGCGCTTGCATCATGCCGGCCGCCACTTCTTTACCGGGACGTTCCGGCGCGGCATCGACGACGTCGTCAGTGCCTTCACCAATGCCGGCGAACGCATTCGTGGCACCGCCGCCGAGCTGGCGCAGACCAACCGCGAGATGGCGCAGCAGGTGATGAACTCGACCGACCGCGCGGCCCAGGCCGCCGAGGACGTTGCCGATGTCGCCGCCGCGGCGCGCGACGTGCAGGCGCTGGCTGTTGATTCCGGCCGGCAGGTCGACGAATCGCGCGCCGCCACCGGCCGCACCGTCACTGAACTCGCCCGCGCCGACGAGACCATGCGCAACCTCGCCGAAGCGGCCAGCCGCATCGAGCAGGTCATCAAGATGATTCAGTCGATCGCCGGGCAGACCTCGCTCTTGGCGCTCAACGCCACCATCGAGGCGGCGCGCGCCGGCGAATCCGGCCGCGGCTTCGCCGTCGTGGCGGCGGAAGTGAAGGAACTGGCGCGGCGTACCGAGAGCGCCACCAAGGAAGTCTCTGCCCAGGTCCACGGCATTCAGGACGCGGTCAAGGAAGCGGCCGACGCCATTCTCGCGGTCGATAAAAGCGTCGCGGCGATGAGCCACGTCAACGAAAACGTCACGCGGCTGATGGAGCAGCAGATCGTCAAGCTCGACCGCATCGGCACCGAGGCCAACAAGGTCGCCGTCACTGTCAGCGAGGCATTGCCCGGCATCCGCGCCATCGTCAGCGATGTCGCGCAGGCCGGCGACGCCGTGCTCGACACCGCCGATGATTTGATCGAACGCGCGCAGTCGCTGACCTCGTCGGTCAGCCGTTACTTTGCCGATCTGGATCACGGCTCGATCAAGGTCGGCATCCTGCATTCGCTGTCCGGCACGCTGACCGGCAGCGAACGGCCGTTGCAGCAGATCCTCGTCATGCTGATCGAGAAGCTCAATGAATCGGGCGGCCTGCTCGGCCGTCCGGTCGAGGCCGCGATCATGGACCCGCGCTCGGATACCGGTGCTTACGCGGCGCAGGCCGAAGCCTTGTTGCGCGATCACAAGGTGGCGGCGATTTTCGGCTGCTGGACATCGGCGTCGCGCAAGCAGGTGCTGCCCGTGCTGGCGAAATACGACGGCCTGCTGTTTTATCCAAGCCAGTATGAAGGCGAAGAGCAGTCGCCGCATGTCATCTACACCGGAGCGACGCCGCAGCAACAGGCGCTGCCGGCGGTCGATCATCTGCTTGGGCTCGGACGGCGGCGCTTCTTTCTGCTCGGCACCGATTACGTCTATCCGCGCACGACCAATGCCATCATCCGCAGCTATCTGGCCTCACATGGTATCGGGGCTGATGCCATCGACGAGCTTTACGTGCCGTTCGGCGAGAAGAGTTTCGCCGGCACCGTGCACCACATCCGCAAATTCGCCGGCGGGGGCGGCGCGATCATCGCCACCCTCAGCGGCGATTCCAACGTACATTTCTTCCGCGAGCGGGCGCGCCAGGGCCTCGACGCCGATATCCTTCCGGTGATGAGTCTGTCGCTCGGCGAAGCGGAAATGCCGGCTTTGGCCGAACGCAATCTCATCGGCCATATGGTGGCGTGGAATTATCTGCAAAGCCTCGACACGCCGGAGAACCAGGCCTTCATCGCCGAGTGGCGCAACTTCACCGGCGACGCCAACGCCATTACCAACGATCCGATGGAAGCGAGCTGGATCGGCTTTCATCTCTGGGCGCAAAGCGTCGCCGCCGCCGGTACCACCGAGCCGCAGGCGGTGCGCCGGGCGCTGGCCGGCCGCAGCATTCGCGCGCCGTCCGGCTTCGACGTCCGCCTCGATGCCGACAGCCAGCATCTGCACAAGCCGTCGGTGATCGGCCGCATGGATGGGCACAATACGATCTGGCCGGTTCAGATCAGCAAGGGCCTGATTGCGCCGGCGCCGTGGAGCCCGTGGCTGACGCAGGGCGCGGCCGCGTCGCGGCGGGCGCGCTCAGCCTGATCGCCGCATAGACGGCGAGATAAGCAACAACAAAGCCGGCGGCGACGTCGATGAAGTAATGCGTGCCGACAATCGGCGTCGCCATGATCAAACCGGCATTCAACACAAACGACAGCCAGCGCACGACCGGCACTCGCCACGTCGCCCAGATGAACAGCAGCGCGCCGATGGTGTGGAAGCTCGGAAACGTCAGCAGGCCTTCCAGCGTATCGAGCTGCATCAGGAACGGTGCGCCGGAGCGCAATTCCTGCACGATCGGAATATGCACACCGAAACCTTCCGGCAGCGGCGCGCCGACGGCTAAGCCGAGATCGAGATAGGTCGTCGACAATGCCGGCATGGCAATCGAAATCAACACGGTGGCGAACAGCGACAGGCCGGCGGCGAAGGTGAACTGCTGCAGCCGCTGCATCTGGTTGGCGAAGAACAGCACCACCGGCACGACGACGAATTGCGGCATCAAGGTGAAATAAGCGAGCACCAGCGCGTTGTGCAGCAGGCGATGCCCGGCGAAGAAATCGAGATAGATGCGCCGGTCGATGCCGAGCGCCTGGTCGGTGGCGAGCAACAGATCATCGACTAGCGGAAAGCTCATCGCGATGGCCGCGTAGCTCATCACCGTGCCGAAGATCAGCACCAGCAGGATTTGCACGAAACCCTCGGCCATGCCGCGCACGCGGGCATCGGGCCGCACGGTACTGTAGGCCCACCAGGTCACGCCGAGCACGGCGAAAGGCACGATCAGGACGGTGAGGCTGGCGGGATCGACGCGCAAGCCGGTCAGCGCGCAGCCGGCCACGGTAAAGGCCGCCATCACGGCGATCAGCAGCCAGATGGCCCGGGCATAGGTCTGGACGGATCGCGCGGCGGTTTGCGGACGTTCCATGCCGCCGGAACTAGAGCAATCGGCTTAAATAAGCCCTACCGGCGGGTGCCGCTTTTATGAAAAAGCGGTGTTCAAGCCGCGTTCATGGCCGCGACAGCGGCGGCAATTGCCCCCGGCTCATTGACCGGTAGCGAACAGCGCTCGCCGACGCAAACAAAAGCCGCGTTCCCCGTCATCGCCTTCAACTTTTCCTGCGCGGGATGCGACGGCGGCAGATCGGCGGCTTTTTCGGCGCGCAGCACGATGCGGCCAACGAAAGGCAGATTGAGCGCCGCTTGCGCGAAGCGCTCGGCCTCAGGCCCGGTGCAGACAATCTCCGCGCCGCGCAGCCGCAGGTCGAGCGCATTCAAGAGCGCGACATGGCCGAACAGGTTTTGCCCGGCCATGGCGAGGATGTTCTCAAGCAGCCGGTCGGCCTTCGCGCGCCAGGTGTCGTCGCCAGACAGCACGGCGAGCCGCACCAGATTTTGCGCCGCCACCGCGTTGGCATTCGGCGTGGCGTCATCCGTTGTCGAATGCGGCCGCAGCAACAAGTCGCTGGCGTCATCCGCCGACCAGAAATAGCCGCCGGTCTCGGCATCGGCGTAATGCGCGTCGAGCATGCGCTGCCACGCCAGCGCTTGGTCGAGAAAATTCTGCTCGCCTGTCGCCTCGAACAAAGCGAGCGCGGCGCGGATCATCGTGGCGAAGTCGGACGCCAGTCCGGGAAACAGCAATTGCCCATCGCGCCACGAGTGACCCAATCGATCTCCCTTGGTCATCGACGCGGCGATAAAGTTGAAAGCGCGCCGCGCCATGGCGAGCCAGGACGGCTCATCGAGAATAATGCCGGCATTGACCAAAGCCGCGATCATCAGTCCGTTCCAGTCGGCCAGCACCTTGTCGTCGAGGCCGGGCCGCACGCGGGCGGCGCGCGCGTCGAGCAGAATGGCGCGCAGCGCTGTCAGCCGCGCTTCATCCGCCTCCGTGCGCGCCGGCGCGTTCGAGCGGTTGAGAATATTGTGGCCTTCGAAATTGCCTTCGTCGCTGACATCGTAATGCCGCATGAAGAAGCCGCCGGCTTCCGGACCGATCAGCTCGATGATCTCGTTCTTCGACCAGACATAGAACTTGCCCTCCTCGCCTTCACTGTCGGCGTCGAGCGAGGCGGAGAAGCCGCCTTGCGGCGTCCTCATTTCGCGCTTGAGCCATTCCACGGTTTCCCGCGCGCGCGTCGCGAACAGCGCGTTGCCTGACCTTCGATAGGCCAGCGCCAGCAGCTCAAGCAATTGCGCGTTGTCGTACAGCATCTTCTCGAAATGCGGCACCAGCCACTTTTCATCCACGGAGTAGCGCGAATAGCCGCCGCCGAGATGGTCGTAGATGCCGCCCTCGCTCATGCGCTCCAGCGTATGCTCGACGGTCTCGAAGAACCGCGCGTCGCCGCTACGCAATCCCGCGCGCCACAGCATTTCCAGAATGGACGGTTGTGGAAATTTCGGCGCGCCGCGTAAGCCCCCGTGCGTGGTATCGAAAGCATTGCCGAGTTGCTTCGCGGCGCCGTCCAATTCCTTAAAGCCGAACACGACCTTGCCTTGCGGCCGTGCCCTATCGGCAAGCCGCGCCAGCAAGGCGGCGCGGTTCTGCTCGATCCTCTGCGGTTCGTCGCGAAACAGCCGCGACACTTCGCGCAAGATATCGGTGAAGGCCGGCCGGCCGAACTTCGATTCCTTCGGAAAGTAAGTACCGCCCCACACCGGCTCGGCCGATGGCGTCAGAAACATGGTTAGCGGCCAGCCGCCCTGCTCGCCGAGCAGATGCAGCGCGTTCATGTAGATCTGGTCGATGTCGGGCCGCTCCTCGCGGTCGACCTTGATGTTGACGAACAGCGCGTTCATCACCGCCGCGGTCGCCTCGTCCTCGAACGACTCATGCGCCATCACATGGCACCAGTGACAGGCGGCATAGCCGATCGACAGCATGATCGGCCGGTTCGAGCGCTTCGCCTCGGCCAAAGCCTCTGGCCCCCATTGCCACCAGTCGACTGGGTTGTGCTTGTGCTGGAGTAAATAGGGCGAGGTGGCCTGCGCCAGACGGTTGAGGTGGGTGGTGTTGGGGGAAGAGGACATGGGTGTTTTTATCGCGTAACGGCGCGTCCGTCATCAGGTGTCATGCCCGCGAAGGCGGGCATCCAGTAAACACAAGCAGTGCAGCGATTACTGGGTCCCCGCCTTCGCGGGGACGACAGCGATGAATCACTTCACCCAGGTTTCGCCGCGGCAAATGATGCCGGCGACGCAGCCTTTGAGATTCAGCGCGCTGGCGCTTTCCAGCGTGACAACGCCCGAATACGTCTTGCCGGATTCGACATCAAGCAGATCGCCCTTCCAGGTGTTGTCGCCGGATTTCGCCGCGCCTTTCATGATCACCGTGCCGATGGTGTTTTTGCGCGCCTGATCCTTGACGCCGATGATCTTGCCGCAAAGCTTGCCGCCGCAATTGTAGAAGTTGACCTGCGTGCCGGTCGAAGGCCGCGTCCAATTGCCGTAAGGATCGGCGGCGCGGGCGGCGCCTGTCGTCAACGCAAATGCGGCGAGCGCGGCGAGAACTATCGAACTGTTCCTGAATGGCGAGGGTACGGTCATAATGTCCTCCTGGTGACAGGCGCGGTCGTTGACGTGCCGCTGCTTGTCACAATTCTAGCGCGGAATGTCGCTCAGCGGCGAGTGGAATTGCGCGCCCCGGCGGGGGTTCTTAGGTTGCGAGTTCCAAAGGGCAGAAGATCGAGTAGGAGAAGAACATGCGGGTGGCTTTTCGGCGTTACATGTCGAGCCTGATGTGCGCGGTGGCGCTGAGCCTGCCGGTTTGGTCAGGTCCGGTTGCCGGCGGAACGGCGCGCGCGGATGAGACCGTTAGCATTGGCGGCTCGCAAGCCGTCCTGCTCAAGCCGGACGCGCCGAAGGCCAGCGTCATCCTGATGCCGGGCGGCGATGGTTATATTGCCGCTGGCCCCGGCGGGCAGATCGGCCAGCTCAAGCGCAATCAACTGGTACGCACCCGTGCCGCCTATAAGGAGCACGGGCTCGCCGTGCTGGTGGTCGATGCCGGCGTGAACCTCGCCGCCGCGGTTGAATACATGGCTGCGATCAAACGGCCGGTCATTGTGGTCGGCACCAGCCGCGGCACGCAGCGCGCGGCGCAAGGCATCGCCCGCGGCGCGCGGCCGGACGCGCTGGTGCTGACCGCGGGCTTTCTGACCGCGGAATCAGGCGCTGGAAGGAACGTTGCCAATATTCTCGGCTCACCCGACAAGTTACCGCGCACGTTGGTGATCCATCACCGCAAGGACGGCTGCAAATTCACGCGGCCGGAGGGCGTCGAGCCGTTTATCAAATGGGCCGGCGGCAAGGCGCGTGTTGCCTGGCTCGATGGCGGCGAAAATGCCGGCGACCCCTGCCAGGCCAAAGGCTATCACGGCTTCGCCGGACTCGATGGGCGCGTCGTCTCGCTGGCGGCGGGATTTCGGTAGCTACTTGCTGGATATATAGCGGCGCAGCGCCGGCATGGCCTGTTCGACGCAGGCACGGCCTTCAGCGATGGCCTCGGATGCACGATGAAATTCCATCAGGCCGAAATCGGCCAGCCGTGGAACCAGCATGACGTGCGGTGGTTCGCCGGCCAGCCGCGAGCGTGTGATCTGGTCCTGCATGATGTTGATCGAATTGGCGAGGACGTCGAAATAGCCCGGGCGGCTCGGTGCCGACTTCAGCAGCTTGGGAGCGACCGCCGCGGCCTGGGCTCTGATGCTGGCGGGAATCTGATCGATCAGGCGGCGCACGAATTCCGGCGGCATCGCGGTGAAGCCACCGGTGGGCAGTTTGGCGCTATCGGATTTGAAGCGCCGTCCCATGAGATCGCCGTTGAGGTCGATCGCGATCACGATGTCGGCGCCAAGGGCACGGCAAACCGAGACCGGCACCGGATTGACCAGGCCGCCATCGACCAGCCAACGGTCACCATTGCGGGCCGGACTTATGATTCCGGGCAGCGCGATCGAGGCGCGGACCGCTTCATCGATCGGCCCCTCGCGCAGCCAGATTTCACGGCCGGTCTCAAGGTCGGTGGCGACCGCCGCGAACGGCTTGGCGCATGTCTCGATCGGCATATCGATTTTCAGCGAGCGCAGAAGCTCGACGATTGACTTGCCGTTGATCAAGCCGCCGCCGGAAATGCCGACATCGAGCAGGCCGACGATTTTGCGCCAGGTCAAAGCCTCAGCGAAGGTTTTAAGCGCGGCGAGCTGGTCGGTGACATAGGCTGCGCCGACGACTGAGCCGAACGACGAGCCGCAGACGATATCGGGTTCGATGCCCGCTTCGTGCAGCGCTTCGATGACGCCAATATGCGACCAGCCACGGGCCGAGCCGCTGCCGAGCGCGAGGCCTATTCGGGGACGTGCCATGGCGGCAGTCTACTTGGGTTATGCGGGCCGGCGAAATGCAAACCTTCGCCACCACTTGACCCCCGCGCCACGCGGCGCTTCCGTCGCGCAACATGTCTGATCGCCCCACCATCTTCGCCCTCTCCTCCGGTCGCCCACCTGTGGCGATTGCCGTCATCCGCATTTCCGGGCCGCGCGCGGGCGCCGCGTTGACCGCGCTCGGCGTCAAAATTCCCGATCCGCGCAAAGCCGGTCTCGCCCGCATCCGCGATCCGCGCTCCGGCGAAATTATCGACGAGGCTCTGGTGCTGTGGTTTCCGGCGCCGCACAGCGAGACCGGCGAGGACGTCGCCGAATTGCAGGCGCATGGCGGCCGCGCCGTGATCGCGGCGATTTTCGATGCGCTGGCGCGGATCGAAGGCTTGCGCATGGCCGAGCCCGGCGAGTTCACAAGGCGCGGGTTCGAAAACGGCAAGCTCGATCTCACCGCCGTCGAAGGCCTGGCCGATTTGGTCGGCGCCGAAACCGAAGGCCAGCGCCGCCAGGCGTTCCGGCAAATGAAGGGCCTGCTCGGCAACCGCGCCGAGACCTGGCGCCAAAGGCTGATCCAGGCGCTCGCTCTGGTCGAAGCGCGCATCGATTTTTCCGACGAGGCCGATGTGCCGGAGGAACTGGTCGCGCCGGCTTTGAAAATCGCGCGCGAGCTGAAGGGCGAGATCGCCGAAGCGCTGGCCGACGGCCGCCGCGGCGAGCGCCTGCGCGAAGGTCTGGTGGTGGCGATCGCCGGCCCGCCCAATGCCGGCAAGTCGACGCTGTTGAACCGCCTCGCCCGGCGCGACGTGGCGATCGTGTCGCCTCATGCCGGCACGACACGCGACATCATCGAGGTGCATCTCGATCTCGGCGGCCTGCCGGTGACCTTGCTCGATACGGCCGGCATCCGCGAGACGGCCGATCCGGTTGAGTTGGAGGGTGTGCGGCGCGCGCGCGAGCGGGCGGCGAGCGCCGATCTGGTGTTGTGGGTGGTGGATGCCAGCGGCGACCAGGCGGTCGATTTGGAACTGCCGCGTGCGGGCGCCGGGACAGCGCAAGATCGGCCAGTCGGGGCCTTGGTTCCGGTGTGGCGGGTCCGCAACAAAATAGATCTTATAGATCAAAGCGTTATAAAAAGCGGACCGGAAATCATTTCATCGCAGGAACGTGGCGGGCCGGCGGAAGCTAACAAGCCATTGATAAACATGGTTAATGCCAAGTTAACGGGTAAAAGTGAACAAGGGTTACAATTTAATGAGCCGTTAACAGACGTGGTTAATGAAAGATTGCCAGGCCCCGGCCAAGGCCCGCGCGATACTTATGAATACCAATTCAGTCTATCGGCGGATTCCGGGCAGGGCTTTGACGCTTTGCTCGCCGCCCTGGAATGCCACGCCGGCCAATTCCTCGCCGGCGCCGAACAGTCGCTGGTGACCCGGGCGCGCCACCGCGACGCGCTCGAAGCGACCCTGGCCGCCCTTGGCCGAGCCGAATCCTTGGCCGGTTCCGAGGACCTGCTCGCCGAGGAACTTCGCGCCGCCGCCTATAACCTTGGCCGGCTCACCGGCCGCGTCGATGTCGAGGACGTCTTGGACGTCATCTTCCGGGACTTCTGTATCGGCAAATGACCGGGACGTATTGTTTCACGTGAAACATGCCGTCCCGATGTTTTGACCCATCCCAACGGCTCGGCTAAAAGGCCCGCGATGCCAAATATTCAGTTCGACGTTGTCGTGATCGGCGGCGGCCATGCCGGCTGCGAAGCAGCTAGCGCGGCGGCGCGCATGGGCGCGCGGACCGCTTTGGTGACGCACAAGTTCGCCACCGTCGGCGCCATGTCGTGCAATCCCGCCATTGGCGGTCTGGGCAAGGGCCATCTGGTCCGCGAAATCGATGCCCTCGACGGCCTGATGGGCCGTGTCGCCGACCGCGGCGGCATCCAGTTTCGCGTTCTGAACCGCCGCAAGGGCCCGGCCGTGCGTGGGCCCCGCGCCCAGGCTGACCGCAAGCTTTATGCGGCCGCGATGCAGGCCGAAATCGGCGCGCAGCCGAACCTCACCGTCATAGAGGCAGAAGCCGATGATCTCATCATCGCCCATGGCCGGGTTGCCGGCCTCAAATTGGCCGATGGCCGCGACATCGGCTGCGCGGCGGTGATTTTGACCACCGGCACCTTCCTGCGCGGCCTGATCCATATCGGTGAAAAGCAAATTCCGGCCGGCCGCGTCGGCGAGGCCCCGGCCATGGGCCTTTCCACGACGCTAGAGCGCTATGGCTTTACGCTCGGCCGCCTCAAGACCGGCACGCCGCCGCGTCTCGATGGCACGACCATCGACTGGAAAAGCCTCGAGATGCAGCCTGGCGACGACGTGCCGGAGCCATTTTCGATGCTCACCGACCGCATCACCACGCCACAGATCGAATGCGGCATTACCCGTACGGTTTCGGCGACGCATGAGATTATCAAAGCGAACGTGCATCGTTCGCCGATGTATTCCGGGCAGATCGCCTCGACCGGGCCGCGCTATTGCCCGTCGATCGAGGACAAGATCGTCAAGTTCGGCGAGCGCGATGGCCACCAGATCTTCCTGGAGCCGGAAGGTCTCGACGATACGACCGTCTATCCGAACGGCATCTCGACATCGCTGCCGGAAGAGGTCCAGCACGCCATCGTCGCCACCATCCCGGGGCTGGAAAAGGCCCGTTTCGTGCGGCCCGGCTACGCCATCGAGTACGATTACGTCGATCCGCGCGAGCTCGAGCCGACGCTGCAAACGAAACGGTTGCCGGGTCTCTTCCTCGCCGGCCAGATCAACGGCACGACGGGCTATGAAGAGGCTGCGGCGCAGGGGCTTTTGGCCGGCCTGAATGCTGCGGCGGTGGCATCAGGCAGTGACGCGATCGTTTTCGACCGCGCCGAATCCTACCTCGGCGTCATGGTCGACGACCTCACGACTCGGGGCGTTATCGAGCCGTATCGCATGTTCACGTCGCGCGCCGAGTATCGCCTGCATCTGCGCGCCGACAATGCCGATCAGCGTCTGACCGACAGAGGCATCGCCATTGGCTGTGTCGGCAGCGAAAGGGCCCGGATCTACTGGGCCAAATCGCAGGCCCTCAAGGACGCCCGCGACTTCGCCAATTCGGTGTCACTGACGCCGAGCGAGGCGGAAGCGCAGGGGCTTTCGATCAACAAAGATGGCCAGCGCCGCACGGCGTTCGAGCTGCTGTCGTATCCGCATATCGCGATGACCGATCTCGTCAGGTTCTGGCCGCGCCTGGCCGAGCTGCCGCCGAAGATCGCCGAGCAGATCGAGACCGACGCCAAATATTACGTCTATCTGGCGCGCCAGGCCTCGGACATCGCCTCATATCGGCGCGACGAGGCCTTCACGCTGCCGGACGACTTCGATTATGCCTCGCTGCCGGGTCTATCGAATGAAGCCAAGCAGAAGCTGATTGCCGGCCGCCCGCGCACCATCGGTCACGCCGCCAAGATCAATGGCGTGACGCCGGCGGCGCTGACCTTGCTGGTGGCGCATGTGAAGCGCGGCCGCAAAGCGCGCGCCGCCAAATCCGCGTGAGCGCATTAGACCTCAGCGCCGACAAGGCCAAGGCGCTCAAGCTCACGCCTGTTTCACGTGAAACATTGGGACGTCTCGAAACATATGTGGACCTGTTGCTCAAATGGCAGCAGAAAACCAATCTGATCGCGCCGTCGACCATTCCATATGTATGGACTCGTCACGTCGCGGACTCGTTGCAACTGCTCGATCTCGTCCCGGATGTTCGCACTTGGGTTGATTTCGGATCGGGCGGCGGATTTCCGGCGATCCCGATCGCCTGCGCGCTGGCGGAAAAACCCGGCGCCATGGTCCATCTGGTCGAAAGCAACGGCAAAAAAGCCGCCTTCCTGCGCGAAACTATCCGCATCACCGGAGCGCCGGCGCAAGTGCATTCGGAACGCGTTGAGAAATATACTCAAACGCCTGTGAACAGTGTGGACGTCGTGTCCGCACGCGCGCTCGCCCCATTGAAAGTGCTGTGCGATCAGGCGTTTCCTCTGATCGAGCGGGGGGCCATTGGCCTGTTCCCGAAAGGACTAGATGTAGCGGCGGAATTTACCGAAGCCGCTAAATATTGGAATATCGAGGCTACGACCGTGGCCAGCAAGACCAGCCCGGAAGGCTGTATCGTGATCGTCAAGGACCTTATTCCTCGTAAGCCATTGTGATCGCTAACAAATATCGGATAGTCAGCCAATGACCGACACACCCATTTCGTTCCCGCCCGCCGCATCTGAGTCTCCGGCCGGGCCGCAGGTCATCCCGTTTGAAAAGCCGCAGGTGCGGCCCGAAGCCGGACGGCCGCGCGTCCTCGCCATCGCCAACCAGAAGGGCG